>JAPFCO010000299.1 GCA_026169505.1 Pseudogracilibacillus sp. | reverse complement strand
TACGTTAAATGGTTCAGGTCTTGCAGTTGGCCGTACAGTGACAGCTATTTTAGAGAATTACCAGCAAGAAGATGGCTCAGTTATCATACCAGAAGTACTACGCCCTTATATGGGTGGGAAAGACGTTATTAAATAAGATTTGATGGATGGACGTGCGCAAATTTACTTTTGTGTACGTCCATGTTTATTGTTGTTAATGTGGTGAGTGATGGGTATGAATGATTAACAAGATGAGTTCGAGCAAACAACAATACATTAGCTGTTAACAATTAAAAGGGTGTATCTAAAAAACTTAGAAATAAATATATTTTTAGCATTTCTATTGACATTGTCGTGAAAATTGGGTATTATAAATAATGTTGAATCGGAGGAATACCCAAGTCCGGCTGAAGGGATTGGTCTTGAAAACCAACAGGGGTGTCAAAGCCCGCGGGGGTTCGAATCCCTCTTCCTCCTCCATTTATAAATAAACAAAACAGTATCCAATCGATACTGTTTTTTTCATGCCTATTTAGCCAATTTCATTTACCCACCTGTAGCTGATTTAAGTAATGATGAAATTGACTTTTATTCATTCGGAAATAAATATTTTTCTTCGCCTTTATGGTGAAAGGAATTAAGAATTAATAATGTATTAAATTCATAAATGTGATTCATCGTTACTTTTCCTTGTTCTGTTACGCTTTCTTTAATATGTGTAGCAATTTGACGGAACAAATCATGATCACGCATCATCATATAAATATGCTTGCCGGGAATTTGTTCCCCTGCTAATAACTCTTGAAAAAATGATTCATCCTCTGCATCCGCATGGGCAATGATTTTCTCTTCCCAATGTTGAATGAGTGCTTGCGCTGCTTGTAGGCATTCTGCCGTTTGATTTTCTTCAAAAAGTTGCATCACTTCTTCTGTTAGTGAACGCGCTTGTGCTTGTCCAGCATCGTGAATGGAGCGATGAGATGTTAATTGTTTTAGTGCAGGACCTGTTTTCATTTAAACCTCTCCTTGCAGATGAAATGTTTTGTTGATTTATTTTTAGTATAGCATATATTTAGGGGTGCCTTCTTCATGAATCATGAAGAAAATCTGACAATTACAGTGCTAAGTTTCATACAGACGTAGTCATAATCGTTAGTATTACTTGACAAAAGAATCAGAACAACCTACTATTTAACATAATATAAATAGTATAAACGATGATTAGAAAAGTAAATGATCACTTCGACAAAAGAGATTGGGATTCGTCGGCTGAAAAGTCCCTATGTATCGAAAATTATTGAACCTACCTAGGAGTTGTTAGTGAAGAAACTAACCGCATTGAATTGCGTTATCGATAAGTAAGTGGGCATTTTTTTGTCAATTTAGGTGGTACCGCGGATGATAACCTCATTTCCGTCCTTTTTAGTAAGGATGGGATGGGGTTTTTTTGAATGTAAATAAAGTAATAGAGGAGAGAAATAAAATGGTGAAAAAAGTTGCCTTTATCGGTGCAGGATCAATGGCTGAGGCTATTATGGCGGGGATGGTTAATACAAAGTTTTTATCAAGTGAACAAATATTTGTAACGAACAAAGAAAATGAAGATAGACTGAAGGAATTGCAATCACAATACAATGTTGTCGTTACTCAAGATAAGGTAGAAACGATGAAAGATGCTGATATTGTTATCTTTGCAACGAAACCATACGATCTAGAAAGCGCAATAGATGATGTAAAAGAATTTGTAACGAAAGATCAACTATTTATTTCAGTTATTGCTGGGATTTCAACGGATTTTATTACCTCTAAAATTGGGCAGGAGGTTGCGGTAGTTCGTTCCATGCCAAATACATCTGCTACAATCGGTTATTCAGCAACGGCGATTACGAAAGGTGCATTTGCTACAGATGCTGATATCACAATGGCTAGAAGGCTATTTGAAGCGATTGGAACTGTATCTGTTGTAGAGGAAGAACAGATGCATATCGTCACAGGTATTTCTGGAAGTGGTCCAGCTTATATATATTATTTGGTTGAGGCAATGGAGAAAGCTGCAATCGATAATGGGTTAGACGTAGAAACTGCGAAACAATTGATTACTCAAACAGTAATAGGAGCAGGACATATGTTAGAAAGATCAACGATTCCAGTAACAACGTTACGTGAAAATGTAACAAGTCCAAATGGAACGACAGCTGCAGGACTAGAAACATTAAAGAAATATGACTTTTCTAAAGCAGTGGAAACATGTGTAACAAATGCAACGAAACGATCGAAGGAACTGGGCAGTGAAAAATAATAAAAAATGTTCCCGAACGATAACGGGAACATTTAACTTTCTTTTTTAGTAATAATAAAGTTATCTTCTAATAATAGCCAATTTTGGGGAAAAGCGAGACCGAGTTTCCAGTAAGCAATACCTAATATACCAAGTTGCTTGATGAGATTAAATTTAGCTTGAATCGAACGAGCATCTTCAAACCAAACGATATGTTCTCTATCATCTGCATCAATATATTCAAAAAATGGAGCTTGTGCTGTTTCATCATAAGAAATAGCAACTTGATGGTCCCAAGCAATTTGAATTGCTTGTTGTGGACTAATAGCTCGCGCAAAACTTTCTCCTTGGACAAATGGAAGTGTCCAATCATAGCCATATAAATTTTGTCCCATTATTATTTCACTTGCTGGCATTTCTGTTAAAGTGTATTGTAACACCCTTTCTACTTCATTAATTGGTGAAACAGGTAGCGGTGGACCTGCACTATATCCCCATTCATACGTCATGATGATTGAGAAATCAACAATTTCACCATGAGCTGCATAATCATGGGCTTCATAAAGCAAACCACTTTGCGTGCTACTTAGCTTTGGTGCAAGTGCAGTCGATAGCAATAAACCTTCTTGGGCTAAACGTGGTTGAATTTTTCGTAAAAAATCATTGTATGCTTCCCGATCTTCGGAAGGAATGAATTCAAAATCAAAATGTACATCACTAAACCCTTGTGTTGTTGCTATATTAATAATTTCATCGATCAATGTGTTTTGAACGGCTTGAACAGTCAAAATAATATGGGCTAATTCCGAATTAAAGGTAGGTCCTTCCAAATTTGTTACAACGAGTGACGCAAAAGCATTATTTTGTTCTGCGATTTCAAGAAATTGATTTAATGGTGGTGGATCGAGCGTTCCGTCGCGATTGACTCGATAGCTGAACGGAGCTAAAAATGTAAGTAACGGTGTATGCATGTTGGCGGTATTTTCTAAAGCTTCCGATACTGTTTCACCAATGGGTTCAATGTAGCCAAATGAAGTGATTGACTGTTTAGGAAGCGGTGGAATATAGAGTCTTAAACCAATAGGTAATGGAGCAGTGATTGATACCTGGTTTACTCTTGCTAAAACTTCAAAAGACATAGTAAATTGTTGAGCAATAGAAAATAGACTATCTCCTGGTTGGACAAAATAATATTGCCCAACTATGGGAATAACAAGGGCCTGCCCAACAACTAAATTAGGAGTGGTTAATTCATTCGCTTCTGAAATAACAGGAACAGAAGTATCATATAAATTTGCAATGGAGAATAATGAATCACCACTTTGAACGACATGAATTTGCACAGTAGGCTCCTCCTAGCAATTAAAGTTCTATTGACACTTTATGAAAAAGAAAAGAAAAATATACGTAAGTGAAGTGATTTTAGATGAATAAAGATGAACAATATATGCAATTAGCTATCGAAGAAGCAAAAAAAGCGCAAGCAATTGGAGAAGTGCCGATTGGGGCTATTATTGTGTATGAAAATGAGGTAATAGCATCCGGTTATAATACACGGGAAACGTCACAAAAAACATTATCACATGCTGAATTAATTGCGATTCAACAAGCAAATGAAAGAATAGGAAGTTGGCGATTAGAAGACTGTACTTTATATGTCACATTAGAACCATGTCCTATGTGTGCAGGTGCTATTGTGCAATCACGTATCAAACGTGTTGTCTATGGTGCTGCGGATCCAAAGGCAGGGTGTGCTGGTACATTAATGAATTTACTAACGGAAGATCGTTTTAACCATCAAGTAGATGTGACAAAAGGTATTCTGGAACTCAAATGTAGTAGTATGTTACGCAATTTTTTTCGACGTTTACGGGAACGTAAAAAATAGTATTAAAATAGGTGTTATCTAGTATGGACTGATCCTGCCATATTATAGTGACATAGCTTTTTTAATAATTAGTAAAAAGATTCAGCTCATGATTCTATCCATAAAGCGGCAAATTTAAAAAAGATGAAATTCATTGCAATTTTAAAAGAACGAACGTATAATAAATAGTGCCGTGCTAGGTGGGGAGGTAGCGGTGCCCTATAACTTGCAATCCGCTATAGCAAGATTGAACTCCCATTTGAGGTGTTACGATCTTATGGCAGCCTTAAGGGATTAGTGTTGACGCTTAGATCCTGCGCAACGGGAACCCGTGAATCCTGTCAGATCCGGAAGGAAGCAGCAGTAAGTGGTCATTCTTGTGTGCCGTGGGGCAACCTAAGCTGAGCTATGAACTTAAGTAACGCATAGGAACGTAACATCGATTATGGGTGCACGGCTTTACCTAAAAACATGCCAAAGTCCTCGTTAGATTTATTTCTAACAAGGGCTTTTTTAATTGGTTCATAATATTATAAAAAAGTGTGGATGGTTAACAATGATACAAAAGGTCATCTATTTAATTACTGCTATTTTAATTGGATTTATCTTTAATAAGTTACATATCCCAGCTGGATGGTTATTAGGATCATTAATTACAGGGATCATTTGTGGGGTCTTTGTTAAACGATTTTCGTTTCAAAGTATTTCATTTAAAATGGCACTTGCTTTTATTGGTGCAAATATTAGCTTGTTATTGACATTGTCTACATTGAAGATGATCCATCATTATTTAGCACCACTTTTTATTACGATTATTATCACCATTGCAGCAGGACTTTTGTTTGGAATGTTACTCTTTAAAAGTACAAAAGGAATGGATAAATTAACCGCCTTCTTCTGTTGCATTCCGGGTGGTGCTTCTGAAATTATTGGAATAAGTGGACAATATGGTGCAGATGATCGATTAGTAGCTGCGTTTCATACTGTCCGAATTACCTTTTTTACAATGACGATTCCGTTGATTGTTGGCTTTTTGCATCCAACGATGGAAGATTCGATATTAGAACAAGAAATAACAGCCTTTAATGGTTGGACGATTGTCTTTTTTGGTCTAGTGATGACCGTTACTTTATTATTAGATCAAAAATGTAACATTCCAGGTGGAACATTAATATTTTCTATTTTCACTGGATTCTTATTAACAGAATTTGTCTTTGAAGTGGAGCAAGTTCCAGGCTTTGTATCAGGAATTGGTCAAGCAATGGTAGGGGCTCTTGTTGGAATCCGATTTGATCGGGATGTCTTGAATAGGTTGTGGAAGATTGGACCAATTACCATTATAATTATTACGATGTTCTTTATATTAACACTAATCACCACTTGGATTTTCCATATTTGGACTGGCATTCCGTATGCTACAAGCTTGATTAGTACGGTTCCTGCAGGAGCTGCAGAAATGTCCGTTACAGCGGTAGCTTTAGATGTTAATCCAACAATAGTTGCTAGTTTACATATCATACGGTTGATATCATTATTTTTATTATTACCATTTCTCTTAAGGATTTTTACTAAATTAAATAAAGAATATCTTGGATAATTGTATCATAATGACTTTGTTAACCTATTTCAGATGCTAATATTTTGTAGATAATAAATAATACTCTAACTCAAGTGTTTCGGCAATGAGGCGTAAGATAGCATCATAAATATTATACTTTTTGCTATATGTATGACAATGATCAGATATATAGGTCGCAATTTCCCGATTGACCCGTAAGTCAAAATGATAAAAATAATCAATTGGGAAATAGTTACTACCCCCAATAGGTAACAACATCCCAAAAAGAATTTCTCCCTTTTCTAACGGAGCCATGTGAGGATCCAATATTATGACTTCTACCGTTTCTTCTTTAAAAATATCGACGAGGATGAAATGATGGTCGGAAAAGATATGGCCAACATAATAAAACGTAGGTATTGATTTATTCCATTCTTTGAGCCATGAAAGACTTAAAGGTTTCGCTTGCCATCTCATCCTTGTATCTGTTAAATATTCATCAATTGCACTGACACCTTTTGCTGCTTGACTGACAATTTTCCACCAAAATAATTGATGCTCCAAATCTTTACGTTTTTCAACAGGTACATTGTAATCATTTGAGAATTGTTGAAGGGTTGATTGGAAATCAATGTAATAGGTAGATGAAATGTACGAAGTAACCTCATGATATATATGTAATAATTCATTTTTAAATTCATTCGAAATTGGATGATCATGGTGAAAAGATTTCCTAGACTGACTACTTTGTCTAAAAGGGATAACTTTTTTATTATCTTGCTTATGTTGATTCATTTAACAAATCCTTTCTATATATTATTTCATCAAACTGGTTTATTAACACATTACTATAATATGTAGTTTCGTAGCTATTTCTTTAATGATGAAATTGACTCTATTGTTTGAATTATTATATGGATGGGATAGGAAGAAATGACGGGTTGCTTGGGACATTACAAATAGAAATGAATGAAGGATATATTATATTTTATACTAAAAGGAAGGAATAAACAAGACGGATTAGTTCATTGTACCCATTAATGAGCAATAAGAACCATAAGGGCCATATGATATCATTTGCACCCTTATGTATTTTGAATAATATGTTGATTAAAAGTCTTGATGGTTTTGATCGTTTGTTGACTAATGTTTGCGACATCATGTATGATATCGTTAATTTCTGTTAGTTGTTGCTCGTATGGTTTCTTTTTCTTTGCGAGTTCATATGCATCATAAGCTAAGTTAGCTAACACATCTTTATCACTTTTTGTCATCGATAAAAGCGGAATTCTGGCTACATAACCCGAGGTAATCATATTCGAACGAATTAAAATGCCGCGTACTAAATACGACACAAGTTCCGAGTTTAAATATGCTAATAGCCACCATGCATCATCATCTTCACAAATAATATTCGCATTGACACCGTATGTCACATTTACCGGAAGCCGACAAGCTGTAAATTGAACACCCATAGAAGAACAGCTAATACCAGGCTTGAATAATAAGGATTTATTACGGACCAAGAAGTTTTTAATTTCTTTATCGAAAGTCAAAAAGTCTTCATGTAAATATAAAAAATTATCGGTATAGAAGCGATTTTTACCAGGATTTTTATAAAAAGGTATGGAAAAGTCACCCTTTTTCTCTTTTGAGATATACAATCGATCATTTCCTGTTGAAATGCCGGTAATGCATTTAAATTCGTCTTGTATGCGTTGATTCGAGAAAAGCCGACGAATATCATCAGGGCAATCAATAATGAATTCTAGGTTGTCCTTTTTGCCATGTAAGATAATCGATTCCAATGGATATGTTGTCGTTTGATTGATTAATTGTAGATCTAATTGCGCTTTAAAATCTTTTGATGAAAAAGGCCGATTGTGAACAACTACATCTTGTTGAAATTGCTTTCCTTTTTGTAAAATAACGATACTTGTTCGCACATCCGCATCTTGTTCATGAAACAGATCATTCGGGCACATCGTAATTTCATGGATTGTACATTCCGCTAATATTTTCTTACGTAAATTGGTATGTGCTTTAGCGGTGAAAAATGAATCATATGTAATAAGACCAATCATCGCACCTTCCTTGGCAAGATCAATCATTGCTGAAATAAACATACTATACATATTATGAACGCCAACATCTTTAAAGAGCTCCTGCAATGCTTTTTTATTATCGCGAATATAGTTTACTTCATGACAATTATATGGAGGATTTGCAATAAAATAATCGTAATCAATTGTCGCCTTAATTTGACTTTCCGATTGTGCTTGTTGCTGTTTGTCGGCATAATAAGTAATGAAGTCCTTTTGCTTGAAATGACAGGTGTAATCACTTTTATAAGAAAAAACGTCCATCCCATCGACTTCTTTCCGATGGTTGAAAAACTCTTCTAATAACTCTTCTTGGCCAACGCATGGATCTAATACCTTTTCTCCGTTAGGATGGAGCTTCATGACTCGTTTACTTATATAAGAAGCGATAAAGTCAGGGGTGTAATAGTAACCAAGTTCCCGTTTGTCAAAATTGTCTTTTTCTAATACTTTCGTATGTCTGCCCATTTATATCTGCCTCCTATGCCATAATTATAGTATAAAATGACCGATCTGCCGATGAAACATCCTTCACAGCCATCTAGATGTATAAGAAAGGTGGGTTCACCCTATACGAAGAAAGAGATATCATGTATAGTAAAAACAGGTGATGATATGAATACAAAAATATATCTCAATCAAGCGACACATATGGTAGGGATGACATTAAAAGATTCAAATAAACTCGAAGAAAATAATATGGCGTTGCATGTTTGTAAGGAAAAAACTGCTGTTATCGAAAACCGCAAAGCGCTTGCGCAATCATTGGATGTAGAGCTAAATGATTTCGTATGTGCGAATCAGACGCATAGTGCAAATTTCCATGAAGTGAAACACGAAGATGCAGGTAAAGGTGCATGTAGCTTGGATGATGCAATTGAAGATACCGATGCGCTTTACACATATGAATCAAATATCGTTCTTTGTTCATTTACAGCAGATTGTGTGCCAGTGCTTTTTTATCATGAGGATACAGGATTAATCGGTGCGATTCATTCAGGATGGCAAGGTACGGTAAAAGAGATTACTCCTAAAGTATTGGCATATTTAATGAAAGAAGGGAACTCTCCGGAGGGCTTTCATGTCTATTTAGGAATGGCATTAAGTCAGGAAAAGTTTGAAGTTGATCAAGATGTATATGATAAGTTTCATGCACTCGGATATGCGCAGGAATATATATACTATAAGGCGGATACGGATAAATATCATATTGATAATCAATTAACCGTCAAAAAACAATGCGAACTTGCCGGGATTTCGTCTGATCAGATTTCGCTTGATCGCAATTGTACCTTTAAAAGCCAAACAGGATTTTCTCATCGGGAAGATAAACGAGCAGGTAGGCATGTCAGTTTTATTATGAGGAAGTAAATTATCCAAAACTTTCGATGAGTAAATAGATACCTGTAAACGCTAAGAGAGTATACGTAAATATTTGAAATGTCTGTTGATTCAAACGTAAAAACAGTTTTTGGCCGATAAAGAGTCCAATAAATACAAGTGGTAAAGCGTAAAGAGAAGATTTCCAAACGATTGGATTTGTCCCGGCGAAGACCACTTGAATAAAGAGACTTATGATATAAATAAATAGATAGAAAGCGAGCGTCGTACCACGTAATGTTTCCTTATCCATTTTTGTTCCAGCAAAATATAAAAGTAATGGTGGTCCTGGCATTCCAATACTCGTTGTTAAAGCTCCAGATAGAGCCCCGACTACCGTGTCTTTTCGTTTGTTTTGCTTCATCCGGTAATTAAGAATCAACAGAACTGTTAAGGCTAAAATGATAATTCCGATGCTAGCTTTTAATAGAATTGTATTGATATTCAGGAAAATAACGATGCCGATTGGCAAACCAATGAGACTACCAATTAATAATCGCTTGATGATATCGAAGCGGATATTCTTTTGAATCGTCGTAATCAGTGCTAACGAGATGATAAAAGACAAAATTAAATTGATTTGAATCGCATATGCTGGTTCAAATAATAATAATAGAAATGGTGTCGCTAAAATGGAAAAACCAAATCCTGTACTTGTTTGTAGGATGGAGGCAATTAAAATAATGATGATAAATAACGTTATTTGCATGGAACACAAACTTTCTTTTTGATATTATTCTACCATTTTATCATATAAGAAGATCGTATTCAGTATGAGCAAAGGTAGTTGGTATTTTTTTTAAGACTAGAATCAATGAATGGTTAAAAGTGAAAACGAACATTGAAAAAAGAGTACAATTTCAAGTAAAATTGTACTCTTTCCTGTTTCATTCAATGAATCCCTTTTCTTGCAAAAATTTCCGTGCAACATCATCTGGTTTTTCCCCGTCGCTATTGACTTGATAATTCATCTCGCGCATTTCAGCATCTGTTACTTTATTTGCTAATTGATTTAACGCTCCTACTATCTCTGGATATTCCTCAGCTATTTCTTGTCGTAATAAAGGCGCTCCTTGGTAGGGAGGAAATAAGTTTTGATCATCCTCTAACACGGTGAGTTCATATTCTTCTAACTCACTATCGGTAGAATATGCGTCAACTAAATTAATATCACCAGATTCGACAGCGACATAGCGTAGTTTCGGTTCCATTGTTGTCAGATTCGGGAACGTTAAATCATATAAAGATTGAATGCCTAAATAGCCATCTTCTCGATCTGAAAACTCCAACGTAAAACCAACATTTAATTCATTTTCGATTCCTTTTAAGTCAGAAATGTTTTCTAACTCATATTGTTCCGCAAGCTCGTTTGTTACTGCTAAAGCATATGTATTATTAAATTCCATTGGTTCCAGCATGACAAGGTCAAATTCATTTGTGAGCCCATCTTTTGCTTGTTCATAAATTTCTTGTTGGTCTGTACTGCTTGGACTCTCTTTTAATAATTCTGAAATCGCTGTTCCAGTGAATTCTGGGTAAATATCAATACTGCCAGAATCAAGCGCATTAAAAACAAATGATGTTTTTCCGAGGCCTGGCTCTAACGCTACTTGTACATCTGTTTCTTCTTCAATAAGTATTTTGTACATATTAATTAATATTTCTGGTTCTGCACCTAGTTTTCCGGCAATGGTAATTTCTTTATCTTGATTCATGAGGAATGGCGCTAAAATCATTACTAATGCAATGATGACAATAGCTCCAACCGTGATGAGCGCTTTTTTATAGGAAAAGTTTTCAAATCGTTTGAGTAAAAAGTCAAATAGGATTGCTAACATCGCTGCAGGTATTGCACCAAGTAGGATTTGATATGTATTATTTCGGTCAATTCCAAGTAAAATAATGTCCCCTAGTCCTCCAGCACCAATTAATGCCGCAAGTGTTGCTGTTCCAATGATAAGGACCATAGATGTTCTGATTCCTGCCATAATAACTGGCATAGCAAGTGGAATTTCAACTTTTATCAGTCTTTTTCTAACATTCATTCCCATCGCTTGAGCAGCTTCAATTAACGATGGATCGACTTCTTTAATTCCTGTATATGTATTTCTCAGGATTGGAAGTAAGGCATATGCTACTAAAGCGATAATAGCAGGGAATTTACCAATCCCAACGAGCGGAATAAGTAGTCCTAACAATGCTAAAGAAGGGATTGTTTGTAAAATGGCGGTAATCCCAATGATGATCTCAGCTATTTTCTCCTTCTTTGTTAAATAGATTCCTAGCGGGATGGCAATGATTCCAGCAATTAATAAGGCAATAAATGATATTTGAATATGCTCGATTAAGGCGTGGAAGAGTTCGACTTTTCTATCTTGGAAAACTTGTATGAAATTATTCATATAATCGACCACTCTCTTGTACTTTTATAGCTAAATATTTAATGACGGATTGTCTGTCGATATAGCCGATCGGTTCCCCGTCTTTCTTTACATTAAGTTGATCATTTTTTGCTAGTCCTTTCAAAATATCATCTAGTGTAGCGGAAGCGGATATAGAATGGACACCATTTATATTCTTTTCATTTATTGGCAATATCATTTCTTCTAATGTAAAGTGATCTTGTACGAGTTCAGTTTTCCCTCTGACAAATTGTCGAACGAAGTCATTAGAAGGATGGTGTATAAGCTCATGTGGAGTACCAACTTGAACGACTTTTCCATCTTTCATAATACAGATTCGATCGGCTAGTTTTAATGCCTCTTGCATATCATGTGTCACAAATACTGTCGTCTTATTGAGATTGCTCATTAACTCTAATAAATCATCCTGTAGTTTCTCTCGAGTTATCGGATCTAAGGCACTAAACGGCTCGTCCATTAAAATAATGTCTGCATCTGTCGCAAGCGCCCGAAGAACACCTACTCGTTGTTGTTGTCCGCCAGATAGTTGATGTGGCTTCCTGTTAGCATAACTTTCTGGATCTAGACCAACCATTTCCAACAGCTCGTAGGCTCGTTCTTTCATTTTTTCTTTAGGCCATCTTTT
>JAPFCO010000013.1 GCA_026169505.1 Pseudogracilibacillus sp. | reverse complement strand
TATTATAAAAAACCATATTCTACAAGTAAATTATTACGGATGAATCAAATTAATAAGTATGCTGAAAGGATCGTTGAAGAATATGATGTAAGAACACCTTCTATTCATACGAAGGCAAGATCTTTATCGGGCGGAAATCAACAAAAGGTAATCATCGGACGAGAAATAGATCGATCACCTGATTTACTCATTGCGGCACAACCAACTCGTGGTTTAGATGTTGGAGCAATTGAATTTATCCATAAAAAGTTAATTGAAGAACGAGATAAAGGGCGCGCTGTCTTGCTGTTATCTTTTGAATTAGATGAGATTCTTAATGTGAGTGATCGAATAGTCGTTGTATTTGATGGTCAAATAGTCGCCAATGTAAAACCAGATGAAACAAATGAGCAAGCATTAGGATTACTGATGGCAGGTAGCACGATAGATGAGAAAGAAGGTGGAATGACATGATGACAAATCGGTTATTTAATATATTAGTTCCCCTTATTTCTATCTTTTTTGGATTGGTTGCAGGTGCAATTATTATGCTTGTGTATGGTTATAATCCGATTGATAGTTATATCGCATTATGGAAAGGTGCATTCGGTGATTTATATTTTTTCGGAGAAACGATGCGTCAAGTAACACCGTATATTTTAACTGGCTTAGCGGTAGCATTTGCTTTTAGGGCTGGTCTTTTTAATATCGGTGCGGAAGGACAAGTGATAGCAGGTTGGTTGGCGGCGGTATGGATAGGTACAACAATAGATGCACCTGCATTTGTGCATATTCCATTAGCCTTATTTGCTGCAGCATTAGCAGGAGCATTACTAGCATTTGTACCCGGTTATTTAAAAGCAAAACTAGGTGTACATGAAGTAATTGTTACTATCATGTTTAACTACATAGCCCTATATAGTGCCAATTCAATCATCCGTAACGTACTTACAGATCACGCAGATAAAACGGATAAAATTGCCGCAACCGCTTCGTTGTCATCTGAATGGTTACAGACCATCACGATGTATTCACGTATGCACTATGGTATATTGGTTGCAATCATTGCCGCAGTTCTCATGTGGTTTATTATCGATAAGACAACAATCGGTTATGAGATCCGGGCGGTAGGATTTAATAAACACGCCTCAAAGTATGCTGGAATGAATGTGAATAAAAACATTATTTTAGCAATGGTTATTTCCGGTGGATTTGCTGGACTAGCTGGCTCAATGGAGGGATTAGGCACATTTGGTAATATGTCTCTCCAAGGTGGGTTTACGAATTTGGGGTTTGATGGAATTGCTGTTGCGCTATTAGGTGCAAATAGTGCTATTGGGGTTATACTCGCAGCTGTTTTATTTGGCTCTTTAAAAGTAGGGGCTCTAAATATGCCAACAGAAGCTGGGGTTCCAAGTGAACTCGTAGATGTTATTATTGCATTTATTATCTTTTTCGTTGCTTCTAGTTATATGATTCGCTGGATCTTACTTCGTTTTAAAAAGGAGGCAAAATAAATGGTTGATTTATTAAACTCCATTATTCCACCAGCTTTATTTTTCTCGGCGCCACTTATCTTTACTGCCCTAGGTGGAGTATTCAGTGAACGGTCCGGGATCGTAAATATAGGACTTGAGGGATTAATGGTCATGGGAGCTTTTGTTGGAATTGTCTTTAACCTAACCTTTGCTAGTGCCCTTGGCGCATGGACACCATGGATTTCCATGCTTGTAGCCATGATTGTCTCAGGTGTTTTTGCTATTATCCATGCATTAGCGACCGTTACATTTCGTGCAGATCATGTCGTTAGTGGGATTGCCATTAACTTTTTAGCATTAGGATTAGGCGTATTTTTAACAAAGCAATGGTATGATAAGGGTCAAACAGATATGATTACGAAACCTTTTTATACGAAGACGATTCCTTATTTGTCTGACATACCTATTATTGGGTCGATCTTTTTTAAAGGAATTTATATTACGTCATATATAGCGATAATTTTAGCTTTCGTAGCATGGTTTGTACTGTATAAAACTTCCTTTGGCTTACGGTTACGAGCTGTTGGAGAACATCCAATGGCTGCAGATACAAATGGAATTAATGTATCTCGTATGCGTTATATTGCTGTTATTATATCTGGAATGCTTGGTGGTCTAGGAGGATCTGTTTTCGCCATGACGATTGCATTAAACTTCTCTGCATCTACAATCGTTGGGCAAGGCTTTATGTCACTTGCTGCAGTTATATTTGGGAAATGGCATCCTCTTGGTGCAATGGGAGCTGCATTGTTCTTTGGCTTTGCCCAAAGTCTAAGTGTGATTAGTTCAGGTATACCATTATTGCAAGATGTACCACAAGTGTTTTTATTGATTGCACCTTATGTGTTAACTGTTTTAGCTCTTGCTGGATTTATCGGGCGAGCGGAAGCACCAAATGCATTAGGAGACCCTTATATTAAGGGTACTAGATAAGCAACCATTAATTAGTTGAATCAATGTCATTATTACAAAAAAACAACTACGCTACTATCTGTATTATAAAATGGATGAAGGTATAAGAAATAACCCCGGATGGTGCGCCGGGGTTATTTTTTTATAGATACAAGTAAGGGATTTATCCATCTGCTTTTATTAGTTAGTAGCTTTTCTTTTCTGTATAAAATATACTAAAGTAAGTTACATTAACAGTAAACTACTGTTAATTGACGGAAGGGAGAGGGCTTGATGATAGAAGTAACGGAGAAAGACGTAGAAAAAGATGGCATTACTTTTCATTTAATCCCAAACAAAAAATTCAAAACGGTTAATATTGTATTGAAATGTAAAAGTCATTTAGATAGAGAAACGATTACAAAGCGAGCATTATTACCTTTTGTTTTGGAACAAGGAACGAAACATTATCCAACTGAAAAGTCTTTAATGCTTAAATTAGATGAACTGTATGGTGCGGTTTTATCGATATCTGGAATGAAAAAAGGAAATTACCATATTTTACACTTTCATATGGAAATTGCGAATCAACGATTTATTGAAAATGAATCGACCATCATGGAAGAGGCTTTACGTTTGTTCAAAGAAATTATTTTTGAAACGAATCGGGATGAAACAGGTTTCAAAGAAGAGATCGTCACACGTGAGAAAGCAACTTTGAAAAGTAAGATTGAATCAATCTACGATGACAAAGTA
>JAPFCO010000434.1 GCA_026169505.1 Pseudogracilibacillus sp. | reverse complement strand
ACAAACAGATTATATTGACCTATATTTATTACATGGTGGTACAGTTGATGATCCTATTGAAGACTCAATCGAGGCATTTGAGCAATTGAAACAAGCCGGTACTATTCGTGCATATGGTATCTCCTCGATTCGGCCAAATGTAATAAAGAAGTATATGAAGCGCTCAAATATAGATGCTGTTATGATGCAGTATAACATGCTTGATCGGCGTCCCGAAGAATTACTGAATGATTTATATGAACAACAAATTAGTGTGCTTGCCCGTGGCCCTTTGGCGAAAGGAATGCTCAGTAGTCAAGCGTTACATTATGCGGCAAACAAAGGAGTAAATGGATTTCTAGCATATAATGCTACAGAATTACAGTCGACTTTAACGAAACTCTTAGCCTTAGGGCTACCATTAGAGCAATTAGCCTTTCAGTACGTGCTACATCATCCAGCCGTAATTAGTGCTGTTTTTGGAGCGAGTAATGAAACACAATTGATGGAAAACAGTCAATATTTACATGCTGATACAATGAGTAACGAGTTATACAAGAAAATCCAACACATCACTAAGTCCTTCACCTACACGATGCATCGATCATAGGCGTAATGAAGCAGAAAAACCGTTGAATAAACAACGATTTTTCTGGTACAATATCTACTATCCTTAGATCAATCTCGTTGTTATTGAAAGAATAGCATAGACTGCGCATTAAGTTTAGTGCATCGCTTCGGAAAAACACTTCGCTTTCCGTGGCTCACAATAAGCCTCCTAACTGGAGTCTACGTGTTTTCCCTATGCTAATATGCCATTTGACTACAAGAATTTAGAGCCTCTACTACTATTACCAAACGGTATGTTAGCGAAAGAAATATTTGCTGAAAATTGTTCATAACAATCATCTGATTCAATCAATATAAACTGAGCGTCCTGAATATACGAAGACTCCTGCGGGAGAAAAGAGATCGGTGAGACGCGTAGGGTGTAGCCCGAAGCGGCTCAACACTCGCCCGCTAAAAAGCGAAGTATATTCAGGATGCGGGTTTCTCCTGTATCAATTTGGAGGATTTTGTTAGCTCTGCACTTGTATATCCAAAATAGCTTAAAACTACATCGCAGTTTCCGTCAACTATGCTTATTCAAAATTAACAATGTATTTGGAAAGTCATTCCTGTAAACCAACATGACTCGTTTTAAAAAGAAAGGAAAGTCATTCCAATTGATGAACATTTCCTTTTTTACTGCTTTCGTTTAGGATGTGCTCGTATTAGACGACATTGGTGTTACTCTGACATTCACTTTCGTTTCACCAATTACTTCTACAACAAATTCTCGTTCAATCTCTACTTGGATTCTTTGCCCATCTTCAATACTACACTGAAGACAGTTTGGCTGTTTGATTACTTTTGCAATCACTTCATTTAAATCTTGTAAAGAATTTTCATCTACTCTTGTTAGCGGGATATCATCTGAGTATTTTATTTGTTCCGTTACTACTTCTGTCTTAGAATTTTCCTGAAAAGAATACCAAACATTGATATCATAACTGCCTTCTACTTGCACCAAATCCACCGCTTGTTTTTTGGCACGATATTCATGGTTGATAATCCAACAACCTAAAATGCTAGATGGTTGCTGCTTTGGTATCACTTCATCTACAGATTGAATTAATTTAGTCCCGCTGCCACAAACTGCTTTTGTAATAATTTCCCTGTGATCTTCATGATGCATTGTCATCGTTACCTATACCTCCTCATTTGTCATTCGTAGTTTATGCAAGACAAATACCTAAGGTGCATAATGAAATATACTAGTCTTAAAAACAGTGATAATAAAAAAGCCTCAAGTAGTAGCTATGCTATACTCAAGGCTTGATTGTTATTCATTTGCAAGTTCGTTTTCACAAGATGGGGCTTCGTTTTCTGTCTTTGAACCTGTTTTACCTGACATAACGTCTCCACCTGTGTCTTTAATGACATGGTTAGTTACTTCACGTGCGATCGTTCCAGATACAAGTTGTAAAACATCATTTACGACAACTTGAATTTCTTGGAATTCTTGTACTACCGGAATTTCATCTAGTTCTTCTTGTGCTTTATCAATTTCTCCTTCTACGATATCTAATGCTTTTTTCTTATCGTATGCTTGTAAATTAACAGCTTGTTTTTGGAGTGTTTTTACTTTCGTAACTAATCGCTGAATTTTTTCATTTTCATTTACTTTTGCTTCTAATTGTTTGAAACGCTCTATTTCCTCTGTTTTCGCTAACATAGCAGCCAATTCTTTTGCATGGCTAAGTACTTCATCTCTCGAATACATTGTCATCATCCATTCACCCCGACTGTTTTTTTCACTAATTCACCATTTAAAGACCAAGTTTTTGCGTCTGTTATTTTCACGTCAACAATCGACCCGATAATCGATCTTGGACCTTTAAAGTTCACTACTTTATTTTTCTCCGTGTATCCTGCTAATACTGTATCGTCTTTTTTACTTTCTCCTTCAACAAGAACTTTCACAACTTTTCCTTCATAATACTTCATCGATTCTGCTGACTGTTGATTTACTAGTGCATTTAGTCGATGTAATCTTTCTTTTTTAACATCATCTGGAATATCATCTTGTTGTGCCGCAGCTGGGGTTCCTTCACGTGGAGAGTAAATAAACGTATAAGCAGACTCAAATCCCACTTCTTCCATTAACGTCATTGTTTCTTCAAATTGTTCTTCTGTTTCATTTGGAAAACCAACAATGATGTCTGTTGTTAATGTCACATTAGGAATAGCATTTTTTATTTTACGAACAAGTTCTAAATAAGCTTCTCGCGTATATTTTCGGTTCATTTTTCGCAAAATATGACTACTACCTGATTGTACTGGCAAGTGAATATGGTCTAATAAATTACCGCCTTTTGCCAATATCTCGATCAAATGATCATCAAAATCCCGTGGATGTGACGTTGTAAAACGAACACGCGGAATATCAATTTTACTAACGTCTTCTAATAAATTACCAAATTGATAATCTAAATCATCAAAGTCTTTTCCATAGGCATTCACATTTTGCCCCAATAAAGTTACTTCTTGATACCCTTGAGCAGCTAAATGACGAACTTCTTGAACAATGTCTTCCGGTCGTCTACTACGTTCTTTCCCTCGCGTCATTGGCACGATACAATATGTACAGAACTTATCACAACCGTACATGATATTTACCCATGCTTTAATTTTACCATGACGAACTTTAGGTAGGTTCTCAATAATATCACCCTCTTTAGACCAAACTTCAACAACTTGTGCTTTACTAAACATTGCCTCTTTGATTAAGTTTGGTAATCGGTGAATATTATGTGTTCCAAAAATGAGATCTACTTGTTGGTGTTTCTGCAAAATTTTATTAACAACTGACTCTTGCTGTGACATACATCCACAAACGCCGATAATTAAATCTGGTTTTTCTAATTTAAGTGGTTTTAAATGGCCAATTTCACCAAATACTTTGTTCTCAGCATTTTCACGAATGGCACAAGTATTTAATAAAATAATGTCAGCATCTTGCGCTTCTAATGTTGCTTCATATCCCATTTCCGTCAGAATCCCTGCCATTACTTCTGTATCATGTTCATTCATTTGACAACCATAAGTGCGAATAAGGAACTTCTTACCTTTTCCTATTTGTTGCATCTTATCTGACACTTCAAAATCATAATGAACTTCTACTTTATCTCTGCCACGTTTACGTGCTTTTTTAATATCAGGTGGCTCATACGTCGTTTGAAAGTAATGAGCAAAATCTTCTGTTGTCTTTTCTGATAGCGGTATGTCCTGACTGGATTTTTTGTCCACGGACAATCCTTGTTTAATTTGTGCTTGCTCTTTTCGTTGTTGCTCGTTCATAAAAATCTCCTTTCTGTCTAACTTCATATATTTCTTAATGAATTTAATTGAATGTATTCATCATACTAGTATATATTCTTTAGTGTTATTTCACAACGATTGACCTTTCCGTTCACTAAAAAGAGCTAGTTGAAATCAAAATAACAACAAATAAATATAATCCATCAATCATCCTGAATATCTCGTTATCTATCCGTCTCATCCTGGATAAAATTGACGAAGAAAAAGCTACCGTAAAGAAAAGGTAGCTTTTTCCATTGCTTTTATTTATCAAAAAACATGATCTGTTTATCGTGGTTGTACTATTAACTTTATCGCCGTTCGTTCCTCATTATCTATCATAATGTCTGTAAAAGCAGGAATACAGATTAAATCCACTCCGCTTGGCGCGACAAAACCTCGCGCAATGGCTACTGCTTTAATCGCCTGATTTAATGCCCCTGCACCGATAGCTTGTAACTCTGCTGTACCATTTTCTCTTAAAACATTTGCTAATGCCCCTGCTACTGAGTTCGGATTTGACTTTGCTGAAACTTTTAAAACGTCCATTACATAGTACCTCCTTCATTAACTAATATAGATTTACTGCTACTATATTCTAAGAAATGATACCTTATTACCTCATTATGCACGATCTCTATAAAATTTCAACCCCTCATCATGAGGAAAGTCATGTCCTGTCTACTTATAACAGGAACAATTTAAACGACTAAGTAAAAAATGGATGGTCATCATTTATAATAATACGTTCAATTTTTTTCGCTTTTCCAGTAGTTGGATCTAGATGAATCACACAACCATTTAATTGATTTCTACCTGTTTTATCCACATCAAATCTCACTGGCATATTTGTCGTAAACCGTTTGATCACAGATTCGGTATCAACCCCTAATATACTATCATATGGACCAGTCATACCGGCATCTGTTAAATATGCAGTACCATGAGGTAAAATACGTTCATCTGCAGTTTGAGTATGGGTATGTGTACCTATTACTGCACTTACTCTACCATCCACATACCTACCAAATGCTTGTTTTTCACTTGTAGCTTCTGCATGAAAGTCGATAAATATCAAGTCGGTTCGTTGTTTAGCTTCATTAATTAATTCATCAGCTTTTTTAAATGGATCATCATGTGGATCTAAAAAAACTCTTCCTTGTAAGTTTATAATCGCAATTACCTGCTGATTATACTTTACATACACTATTCCTTTGCCAGGATTATTTTCCGGGAAATTAGCTGGGCGAATTAAATAGGGTGCTTCATCAATAAAATCAATCACTTCTCGCTTATTCCATGTATGATTCCCCATCGTAACTACCTGTACACCGAGGTTTAAAAATTGTTTGTAAATTTTTTCAGTGATGCCTTTTCCAGCGGCAGCATTTTCACCATTTACAACTGTGATTTGTGGGCGATATTTCTCTTTTAATTTCGGTAAATAATCTGTTAACATCTCACGTCCGGGAGAGCCAACGATATCACCAATAAATAATATTTTCACTGTCATCATCCTTATATAAACTAGTATAACACTCATTATACAATAAATAGCAATAATTTCTTTAGCAAAGTTTTTTAGCCAATGGCATCTACCATTTGAAACAAATTAAAAAGAAGCGGTTTATTTTAATAACCGCTTCTTTTACACGTTGATGTTAATCAATTACTTAGCATATTCAACTGATCTTGTTTCTCTTATGACGGTCACTTTAATATGACCAGGGTATTCAAGTTCACCCTCAATTCGCTGACGAATATCTCTAGCAATATGTGTTGCTCGTGCATCATCGATTTCATCTGGTTTTACCATAATTCGAACTTCTCGTCCAGCTTGAATGGCGAAAGATTTATCAACACCTTCGAATGAATCAGAGATTTCTTCTAACTTTTCTAAACGTTTTATATAGTTTTCAAGTGTTTCACTTCTAGCTCCCGGTCTTGCTGCTGAAAGAGCATCAGCCGCTGCAACTAGAACAGAAATAACAGAAGTAGCCTCTTCGTCACCATGGTGCGACGCAATCGCGTTAATTGCCACAGGATGTTCCTTATACTTAATTGCTAATTCTTTACCGATTTCAACGTGACTACCTTCTACTTCATGGTCAATTGCTTTACCAATATCATGAAGTAATCCTGCTCGTCTAGCTAGCATTTCGTCTTCCCCTAACTCCGCTGCAAGCAGTCCAGCTAGGTAGGCGACTTCCATCGAATGCTTTAACACATTTTGACCGTAACTTGTACGGTATTTTAAACGTCCCAAGATTTTAATTAAATCAGGATGCAACCCATGTACACCAACTTCAAATGTTGCTTCTTCCCCAATTTCACGTATATGTTCATCAACTTCACGTCTTGCTTTATCAACCATTTCCTCTATTCGGGCTGGATGAATTCGTCCATCTTGAACTAGTTTTTCTAAGGCAAGTCGTGCAATTTCACGTCTAACTGGGTCAAAACCTGATAAAATCACTGCTTCTGGTGTATCATCAATAATCAAATCAATACCTGTTAATGTTTCTAAAGTGCGAATATTTCGACCTTCTCGTCCAATAATTCGTCCTTTCATTTCATCATTTGGTAGAGTAATTACTGAGACAGTCGTTTCAGCAACATGATCAGCAGCACAGCGCTGTAAAGCTAATGATAAAATATCCTTTGCTTTTTTATCGGCTTCTTCTTTTGTGCGATTTTCTGCCTCCTTGATCATCACAGCAGTTTGTTGTGTCAAATCATTTTCAACTTTCGTTAAAATAATTTGTTTCGCTTGGTCTGTTGTATATCCAGAAATGCGTTCAAGCTCCGTATGTTGCTCAGCTATTAAAGCTTCCACTTTGCTTTCCATTTCTTCAATTTGTTGTTGTTTTTCTGTCAGCAACTGTTCTCTTTTCTCTAGAGAAACTTCTCGCTTATCAAACGTTATACTTTTCTTGTCTAGAATTTCTTCTCTCTGCACAATACGATCTTCTTGTTTTTGAATCTCTAAACGACGTTCACGTAATTCATCTTCTGCTTGTTGACGAAATACATGACTTTCTTCCTTCGCTTCAAGAAGTGCTTCTTTTTTAGAGGCATCTGCATTTCTATTTGCTTCATCAACTATTTGTTGTGCCAAATTTTCAGCACTTGAGATCTTAGCTTCTGCAATAGATTTACGAATCAGATAACCAACAACAATACCGACGATTAGGACTAATGCGAGCAAAATGGAGATGAGTATAGGATTGTCCACGTTCTTCACCTCCTATTGCTATGAAATTGTACAATTCTTTATTGTCGGCATATACCATATCAATAATGATTATAATTGTATAACTTGTGTCATTCATTATACAACTTAATTTTAATTGTACCAATAACCAATGTCAATAGAAAGCTTTTTCTTTTACTTTTGACAAATTAATTTTCTAGATGAAAAACCCCCTACATCTGCTGTGCAAAATAGGAGGGATTAAAAAAGGGTTTATGATGTAAATTAATATAAACAAACATTCTGAAGATACTTTGAGCTAACAGTTCGTAAATCTGCCCATATCTTTTCTCATGGCACATATAGAACTTAGTTTTTCAACCGACTAGTTTCTACGTATATTCAGGATGTTATAGATTGTCATTCTTCATTTTCCAGGCTTCTAGTATTCCGAAAGCACAAAGCAGAAAAATTCTAATCTTTATTTTTCTGCTTCTTCGCCTACTTCTAATTGAGGCTCCTCTGCTTCTTCCTCTGTTACTGGTCCTTCATCTAATTTATATTCTTCTCGGATTGCTTGATGAATTTCATCGGCAGCAAGCGGGTTTTCAATTAAAAATTGTTTAGAATTCTCTCTACCTTGACCAAGTCTTTCTTCTTTGTAGGAATACCAAGCACCACTTTTTTCGACAATATCTAATTCGGCACCAATATCTAGTATCTCTCCTACTCTCGAAATACCTTCTCCATACATAATATCTACCATCGCTTGTTTGAATGGAGGTGCTACTTTGTTTTTCACTACTTTAATTCGTGTTTTATTACCGACCATTTCTGTTCCTTGTTTGATTGATTCAGCACGTCTAACTTCCAACCGAACAGAAGCATAGAACTTTAAAGCTCTTCCACCTGGAGTTGTCTCCGGACTACCAAACATTACTCCGACTTTTTCACGAATTTGGTTTATGAAAATAGCAATTGTTTTTGATTTATTAATTGCACCTGATAATTTTCTTAATGCTTGTGACATAAGGCGAGCCTGCAACCCAATGTGAGAATCTCCCATTTCACCTTCTATTTCGGCGCTTGGCACTAAAGCTGCAACAGAGTCAACAACAACAATATCAACTGCACCACTTCGAACCAGTGCTTCCGCAATTTCTAATGCTTGTTCTCCTGTATCTGGTTGTGATAATAATAATTCATCTGTATCCACGCCTAATGCTTTAGCATAATTAGGGTCTAGCGCATGTTCCGCATCAATAAATGCAGCATGACCACCTAGTCTTTGTGCCTCTGCAATCGCATGTAGAGCAACTGTCGTTTTACCTGATGACTCAGGACCATAAATTTCAACAACACGCCCTTTTGGGTATCCACCTATACCTAAAGCAAGGTCTAAAGATAAAGATCCACTTGGGATTGTAGCAATTTTCCTTTCTGCTTCCTCGCCCAGTTTCATGACAGAACCTTTACCGAATTGTTTTTCAATCTTTCTTAATGCTTCATCTAAAGCTTTTTGTTTATGGCTCAATACGTTTACCTCCCAAATTAATCTATCTCTATCATACATTGTTTTTATCGATTACACAACTAATAAGCGAATATGTGTTCTTGTATTTTGGCATCTATTTTTCACATATAAATCTCATTTATTCAAGGATTCGGCACAAATTTAGCATATTAGCTTTTAAAATCTATTTAAATAAGCATTATCATCTATTTGATTCAATTTAATAATTATCATAAAAAGCCAGACGCTACAATATGTAGTCAATAAAGTTACGGCAGAACTACATATTGTAGCGACGTGGCTCTGAACGTGTATTAAGAAATGGATTAATTTATACCTCTTTTAAATAATGTAACAATAGTTCATACCCTTTTAGAACAGATCTGTACCTAACTTGTGTTCGATCTCCATGAAAAAAACATGGTTCTACATGGTGATAATCATT
>JAPFCO010000508.1 GCA_026169505.1 Pseudogracilibacillus sp. | reverse complement strand
CTGTTAATACCATGTACTATATCAAAGATGGTGAGGTTTTTGAAGAGTTTAATTTAGATAGATATGAAGGATTACGTCAGCAAGAGGAATTAAGTCTTTTTCTTGATATAGATAATCGAGGTAAGCAAAATGAGTAAAGATGAAATCGCTCAGAAGCTAGAGGAGTTTCAAGAGTTTCTTTCTACTTCTAATATCTTTACCGATATTATCAGATGGATTGGTTGGGTCTTTGTCAGGGGGCTTGCATGGATAGTTGATAAACTAGAAAATCTAACCGATGATATTTTATTAATCAAATCCTTTTATAATAACGAAGAGATAGTGGCGTTTATAGACTCTATTAGACCATTTCTATATATCCTTTTTGCATTTTCTATATTGTACGCAGGATATATGCTGATATTTCAAAAGAAATTCAATCGTGAAGGTATGGCAATCAATTTATTCATTGCATTGACTATCCTTGCCCTACTCGGTACTGGGATGGACAGAGCAAATGAATTTACTGATGAAGCCATCGAAGCCGTTAAAGTAGAAGCACTCTTTCCGAATGAGGATTCAACACTTAGTGGATCTATCATACAACGTAATGTAACTGATCTTGTGATGTTTGATAAAAGTAATTGGGAATCTATTGAAACAGATCTTCCTAATAATACACCTCCTAGTAAGATTGCTAATATTAATGTGAGAGAAAAGTATAATAAGGATGTAGATGGAATCTCTGATGAAGGAAAGGAAATAGCTAAGTATTTTCTTTCATTTAATAGTACTGGTGAATATAGTCCAAAGAAAATGGATCAATCTGGTCTCGAATGGAATAACGAATATTACTTTAGATATTCGATTAACTGGTTTACGATCCTAGTTACGTTAGCAGTCATTGCATTTACGCTTTTTTCTATTGCTCTAAAACTAGCAAGGTTATCCTTTGAACTGACATCAACTATATTTTAGCTCTAGTTATTGCACCTGCCGACATACATGATGGACAAAAAACAAAGAAGATATTGCAAAGTATTTTGAATACCTTTCTAGTAATTATATTGATTTTCCTATCAATGAAAGTATATATGATTGGAACATCTTATTTAGCAAGCACCCTTTCTACCTTCCCTTATTTAATAGCATTGATTGCATTTTCATTAGCAGTGGTTGATGGACCAAATATTGTAGAAAAATTATTTGGAATTGATGCAGGACTAAAATCTGGTTGGGGAGTAGTAGCGGGCGCATATGCTGGTTCTAGAATCGTTGGAGGTGCAACTAAGGGAGCTTTTAATGTAGGCAATGCGCTAAACAAGAACGATAAAAGCAATACCGCAAATTTAAAAGGAAAGAATAAACCTAGTAATAATAGAAAACCAGCTTCTCCAAACGACCCAACAAATTCAAGTGGTGGCGGGGATAGTCGTACAAAAACAGGAGAAAAAGAAGGTAAAGGTAGTATTGCAAAAGAATCTAAAAAACAAAAAGATGGGAAGAGTGGTAACAACACGAAAACAGCCCCCTCGCCTAACGACAGAAATGTTAGTGAAAAGGTAGGAACAGAAGAAACAAGCGGGTCAGCATTTACGGAAGGAACAAATAGTGAAAGCTCAACATCTAATACCAGTGGTAAACAACCAGATCCAGGCAAGTCGAAATCAACCGATAAACCAACAAGTGCTGGTGATATAGGACAACAAGGCTCACATGAAGTTAAGAGTAGTAAATCGCAACAGCAATCTACAGTACAAGCTGACACTGACAATGTTGAAGGAACACAAAACATCAATACAAAACATGTTGGAGGCAGCTCCAGGAAAACAGACGTAAAACCAACAAGTAGTGGCGATACTTCAAAATCTAGTGGTGGTGGAAGTCATGAAAGACAAAAATCTACCATCCAACAAAGATCTACAGTACAGCAAGATATAGATATAAACCATCAAGTAGACCATGTTCAAGGATCCGCCAACACAACGGAAAGAGTATCAAGAACCGAACAGGGACAAGAACCTAAAAGACCACGACAATATAAAATTCCAAATAAAAAGAAGCTAGGTAATCTAAGTAAGAAGAAATAAAGCATGTAATTTTTCTAGTAAATGTTTTTATTATTAAGGGAGGAATAGCTATGAGTCTTAGACATCAATTTAGAGCTCGTGTTAAGAATAGGAATTATGAGTATTTAGAAGACTACAAGATAATTAACGACTACAGGAATTTTGGAGAAGCTCTTGATGCTATTCTTGAAGAACATAAAGAATTAGATGATAAAACATGGAGCCTTCAATACGTTTCAGAAAGCGTTGCAACACAAGTAAATAACACACTTACCGATGAGTTAAAGAGAATACGTCTTGGAACAAACAATACAGATCGTAACACGCAAATATTGATAGAAGTACTTCAAGGCTTCATCCAAATGCAAAATATTGAACATATCATTACAACTAATGATTTCAAACCTACCTTTTTGAATGAAGCTGAAAGTGTAGTGCAAGATAGAATTGCTCATCAAAAACAACGCAAGCATAGCAAACAATAAGTAAACAGGCTGTGGGATTATTCCTACAGCCTGTTTATTATAGAAAGGGATTATGATGAAAAGAACATTAGCAAACATTTTTCCTCACTTAATTAAAGAATGGGACTTTATTAAAAATGGTGACCTTACTCCTGAAGATGTTCCACCAAAAGGAAGAAAGATTGTATGGTGGATCTGTGAGAAAGGACATAGTTATCAAGCGAAATTAGCACATAAGTCAAACGGAAAACACTGTCCTGAATGCTCATTATATAGTCGTTCCATTACTAATAATGCTCCTAGAGCGTTAATTTTATGGGATTATGAAAAGAATACTGAATCACCGAATCAAGTATTTTACGGTTCTAATAAGATATATTGGTGGAAGTGTGAGCAGGGACATAGCTTTGACAGCCCTGTTAAAGCTATTACTAGAAAAGGACGTGGTGGCTGCCCTTATTGTAGAGGTTTAAGGGTAAATAAAAGTAATTCACTAGCTACTCACTTTCCTCAACTTACTTCAGAATGGGTGATTTGTATTGATGACCCTATACTAACGCCTGACGCTGTAACTCCTGGTAGTAATAAAAAGGTTAAATGGACATGCCATAAAGGACATGAATGGATTACTTCTCCTAAACATAGAACTTATGGCAAAACAAACTGTCCTGAGTGTAATAAAGGTAGAAGAATATCTAAACCTGCATATATATTGTTTTATTACTTAAAGCAAGAGTTTGATGATACTGTGCTTGAATATCCTATTAAAAACACTAGATTAATTCTTGATATCTTTATACCCTCACAAAAGATTGCACTAGAATATGACAGAGGTTTATACCACAAAGAAGTTAAAAGGGACATAAAAAAAGACAAAGAATTACTAGAAAAAATGTCTACAATAACATTAATACGAATCAGAGAACCAGGATGCGGACGTTATCAATCAACAAATAATAACGTAATCAAATACCATTTAACTGATCAAACAAAGCAAAATCACCATGATCTGCCACTTCTGAAAGTTTTGTCGGCATCAGACCTGCAGGACAAACCGTCACACAGCGTCCGCAGCGGATACAGTTGCTCGGCTCACAGGCAGCTACCTCATCTTTGGTAAAACACAACAGGGAGGAAAAAGTTTTTCCACATGGCACATCCAGTGTTCCCAGAGCCATACCCATCATTGGTCCACCGGAAATCACTTTCTCCGGCTGCGTTTTAAATCCGCCTGCTGCCTCTGCCAGTTCTGCTGCATTGGTTCCTGCCTTTACTTTAAAGTTTCCAGGAT
>JAPFCO010000261.1 GCA_026169505.1 Pseudogracilibacillus sp. | reverse complement strand
AATTGGCTAGGCCTAATGCGTGGTGATATTTCTGTATCTTTCCAAAAAGGTAATAAAACGATTGAACGTACATTTAATGATGATCGTGTGTATCAAGGTATAGATGGAAAAGAAATCACACTTTCAAGCCAAGTACTGATGTTAGTTCGTAATGTTGGTCACTTAATGGTGAATGACGCTGTACTAAATGCCGATGGCTCAGTAGGGTATGAGGGAATTTTAGATGGGATTGTTACTAGTCTCATTGCAAAGCATGAATTATTAGGTAATGGTCAATTTGTAAACTCCAAAAAAGGGTCCGTATACATTGTAAAACCAAAAATGCATGGTTCAGAAGAAGCCGCATTTACGAATGAATTATTTGCTCGAATTGAAGATATGCTTGGTATCGAACGGAATGTATTAAAAGTCGGTGTGATGGATGAAGAACGTCGTACGAGCTTAAACTTAAAAAACTGTATTCATGCAGTAAAAGAACGAGCAATTTTTATTAACACAGGGTTCCTAGATCGTACAGGAGATGAAATCCATACGTCAATGGAGGTTGGTCCAATGGTACGTAAGGCTGACATGAAACATGAAACTTGGTTATCATCTTATGAGAAAAACAACGTTAAAACTGGTCTTGCAGCCGGATTCCAAAATGAAGCACAAATAGGAAAAGGTATGTGGGCAATGCCAGACATGATGAAAGATATGGCGAGAGAGAAAATTAATCATGTGAAGGCTGGAGCTAATACGGCTTGGGTTCCATCACCGACAGCTGCAACCTTACATGCATTGCATTATCATGCGATTAAAGTAAGTGATGTCCAAGATCAATTATTATCTCAAGGTACAGATCATGATTATAATGATGACATTTTACAAATTCCAGTAGAAAAAAATGCTACTTGGACACCTGAAGATATCCAGGAAGAGTTAGATAATAATACACAAACAATGTTAGGATATGTTGTACGTTGGGTAGAACAAGGTGTTGGCTGTTCGAAAGTACCAGATATTAATGATATAGGTTTAATGGAAGATAGAGCTACATTAAGGATTTCGAGTCAAATGATTGCCAACTGGTTATATCATGATGTTTGTTCAAAGGAACAAGTACTAGAAACATTGAAGAAAATGGCAGTGATAGTAGATAAGCAAAATGAGGGGGACGAATTATATCGTAATATGGCACCTGATTTTGATAACTCTGTTGCATTCCAAGCTGCTTGTGACTTATGCTTTAAAGGAACTGAACAACCAAATGGTTATACAGAGCCAATTTTACAAGCGCGCCGTTTAGAGTTTAAAAAGAAAGTCGGCGTAACGAATTAATATAATAATAGAGAAATGAAGCATAGTATTAAAGGGGGCTTCAAAAAAAGCAGATGAGGAATTATTCCTTATCTGCTTTTTGTGTTGCCATACATAGAAGGTGACATTCATTATGATTATATGAGTGATTTAGGTCTGTTGTTGAACAGTAAATATATCAGTCGTTACGAAGATTAATTAAGTAAACAAGTATCTTGAATGCCCTTTATTTTAATTGTTAAGTCTTGTGGAGTATGGGTTAAGGAAGTGAAATGAATTTTTATGAAAATGACAACTAACTTTTGATGTTGAAAATAAATTAAAAATTTTACAGAAAACCCTTGCATTATTTTTAAAACTGATTATACTGTATTATAACAGATAGAAAATAAACATAACTGTTATATAAATGGAGGTGGCAAACATAATGAGAAAATACGACAATGCAACTTGCCCAGAATGTGATGCACAGATAAACTCTAAAAGTTATACATTAGTATGTGATTACTGTTTATCAAAGAAAGAAGATTAGTATTGTACTAAGTCAACTTGAAATATAAACTTTTGTATTATAACAAGAGAAAAAACTAAAAATTGTCTATAACTAAATCGAATTGGATACTAACTCATTTAACTTTACAAATGGAATAGATTACAGGAATTCATGAAATAATCATTTATTTTTATAAAAAATAGAAATTGTATAGAAAACCCTTGCATTATTTTTAAAACCAATTATACTGTATTATAACAGATGAGAAATAACTAAGCTGTTATATAGATGGAGGTGGCAAACACAATGAGAAAATATGATAATGCGACTTGCCCAGAGTGTGGAACACATGTTAATTCTAAAAGTTATACATTAGAATGTGATTACTGTCTATCGAAGAAAGAAGACTAGCATTATATGAAGGCAAATGGTAATTTTTAAACTGTCATATAACAATAGTTGTAAAAGACAATAAAACAGAAGAGATTGTATGTTAGTTAACTAGGTTATCTAGTAACCTAGTTAACTTTACAAATATATAGTTTATGGAAATCAAGGAGGAAATAAGATGTATAAAGAAAGAGCAGCAGCACTACAAAAAGATTGGGAAACAAATCCAAGGTGGGAAGGTATTACTCGTCCGTACTCAGCAGAGGATGTAATTCGCCTACGAGGATCAATTGATATCGAACATTCTCTAGCAGACCGGGGTTCAAAAAAATTATGGGATCTAGTAAACACTGAAAACTATGTAAACACTTTAGGTGCACTTACAGGAAACCAAGCAGTACAACAAGTGAAAGCTGGACTAAAAGCAATTTACTTAAGTGGTTGGCAAGTAGCAGCGGATGCAAACCAAGCGGGAGAAATGTATCCAGACCAAAGTTTATATCCTGTTAACAGTGTTCCACAAGTTGTAAAAAGAATTAATAATGCCCTACTACGTGCAGACCAAGTAGAGTATTCTGAAGGAGAAGTAAAGAACGATTATTTTGCACCAATCGTAGCTGATGCTGAGGCTGGTTTCGGTGGACATCTTAACGTATTTGAATTAATGAAATCAATGATTGAATCAGGAGCTTCTGGTGTACACTTTGAAGACCAACTAGCTTCAGAAAAGAAATGTGGTCACTTAGGTGGTAAAGTATTACTACCAACACAAACAGCAGTTAAAAACTTAGTTTCTGCACGTTTTGCTGCAGACGTAATGGGTACTCCGACTGTAATTATGGCTAGAACAGATGCAAACGCAGCAGACTTAATTACGAGTGATGTAGATGAAACGGATGCTCCATTTATTACAGGAGAGCGTACAGTGGAAGGGTTCTACCGTACAAAATCAGGTATTGATCAAGCAATTGCACGTGGACTAGCTTATGCTCCATATGCAGACTTGTTATGGTGTGAGACTGCAGAGCCAGACTTAAAAGAAGCACAACAATTTGCTGATGCAATTCGTGCTGAGTTCCCTGATCAGTTATTAGCTTACAATTGTTCACCTTCATTTAATTGGCAGTTGCATTTATCTGACAAAGAAATGGATAGTTTCCAGAAAGACATTGCGAAAATGGGATACAAATTCCAGTTCGTTACATTAGCTGGATTCCATACATTAAACTACAGCATGTTTGAACTTGCTGAACAGTACAAAGATAAGGGCATGGGCGCATACTCACGCTTAGTACAATCAAAAGAATTTGCTGCTGAATCAAAAGGATTCACTGCAACTCGTCACCAGAGAGAAGTTGGAACAGGTTACTTTGATGAAGTTGCTCAAGTAATTGCGGGTGGAGAATCATCAACTGTTGCACTTGCAGGATCTACTGAGGCAGACCAATTTAAATAAACAGTATAATGAAGATAAAATTAAAAGAACTGCCTTTCTATTTAAGGTAGTTCTTTTTTTTATGGAGTTAAATGTTAAATCTAAGTTACTTCATCAATTTCCTAATATGCATTTATCACTATGTCGCTGGTATAAGTAATAATAAAATTGATTCTCTTGAACTGTCAGAAAAATATGTATAGGTTAATAGAAGCAAGATGAGTTTGAATAAAATGAACCAAATTAGGACTTACCGACGAGGATGACAATATGTATAGGAATGATATATTGATTAAACTGTCATCATAATGTAACAAAGCATTCGAAAGTCAGATAGGTTAATAGGTACAATTACATATGAAAACATGATCTGACAAGTAAGTCTCTTTCATTACATATTATTCTTGCAATAATTGATTTTATATGATAAATTCTCATATGTCTTGCAAGTTTTAGATGCAAATAATGTAACAATATTGCAAGGTTCAGTATGTTACGTCGATTCCTTCACATTGAAACACAACTGTAACATTAGTATAATATGCCTGTTACTTTACCGTGTTATACTAGTCATCGAATGAGAAAATAATAGAGTAAAAAAATATAAAAACAATTATGACGTTACAAAAATAGTCAGTTATAACCATACATAGATAAGTAATGATCATACGGGAAGCGGGGAAATGTAATTGAAAAAAACAGTGCTCACAATTGGCACAATTGCCATGGTGACTTTAAGTGGAGCTTTTTTTACGAATTCAGTATCAGCGGAGCAATCACTTGATGATGTTCAAGCAGAACGTCAAGAAGTTAAGTCAGAATTATCAAAAGCAGAATCAAAAATTGCAGATGTGTTATATGATATTAAAGATTTAAATGAGGAGTTAGTAAAATTAGAAACTGTACTTGAAAAGAATCAAGAGCAGTTAGGTAAAGTGGAAGAAGAGCTTGATGAATATGAAGAAGAAATAGATACAATTAATACACGAATTGAAGAACGAAATGAAATTTTAAAAAATAGAATTGCAGCTTATCAAGAAAATGGCGGAAATATAAACTTTATGGATGTTGTACTTGGATCGGAAGATTTTTCCCATTTAATTAGTCGTACAGAAGCAGCTTCGAAAATTGCAACTGCAGATAAAGAGTTAATGGAAGAACAAGAGAAAGATATGGAATTAGTTGAGGAAAAAGTAGAAGAGCAAGAAGCGGTTAAAGAAGATTTAAAAGAAATTGAATTTGTAACAACTACACAAGTAGAAGAAGTAGATAAAAAGAAAAAGTCACTTAAGAATAAAGAAGCAGACTTAAAAGAAAAGAAAGCTTCACTAGAATCAGAAGATAGTAGTTTAGCTTCATTAGAAAGTGAGATTAGAGCAGAGATTGCAGCAGTAGCGGAAGCAGCAGAAAGTGAAACAACAACACCTTCTACTCCAGAAGTAGCCGCTGAAACTACAGAGTCTAATGAAACAGCAGAACAAACATCAAATAGTAATGTAAGCAGTAATTCAAATAGCAATTCAAGTAACACTTCAACTCCAGCAAAGAAAGAAAGTAAACCTAAAAACAATCCAGCCCCAGCTAATGGCGGTTCAGCGATTAGTATTGGTAAATCAGTAATGGGTACTCCTTATGCATGGGGTGGTACTAGCCCAGGTGGATTTGATTGTTCAGGATTTGTTCAGTGGGCATACGGACAAGCAGGAAAAAGTTTACCAAGAGATACTGGTGCACAAATGAATTCAGGAACAGCAGTTTCTTATAGTCAAGCACAAGCAGGAGACTTAGTATTCTTTACAAATCCTGGCGGAAGTGCTCACGTAGGTATTTATCTAGGTGGAGGACAATTCCTTGGTTCTCAATCTAGTACTGGAGTTGCAGTTGCTAGTATGAGCAGTGGATATTGGAAAGATGCTTTCAACGGTAACGTTAGAAGAGTTAACTGATTATAATTTAATAAACAAAACGAACAGATTGTTAGTGCAAACTAGCAATCTGTTTTTTTGTGATAGAATCCTGAGGCCTTATAATGAAGGTCGTCATTTGATCTCTTCATTTATTGTCTTTTGGAATAAAACCGCAGTTTTTATCATATTATTCTTTCTACCTTCCCTAATCACCTCGGCAAGATAAATAGTACAACCGACAATTAATCCGCTTAAAAATATAATCCCCAGATAAATAGGTTTGATATATGATTCTGCAACACCTCCCACAGGGAAGAGCAACTCAACTATTAAGTTTCCAAATAAAAAAACGAATAAATAACATACAAGCATTGTTATAATAATAGCTTTCATAAGTATTTACCCCTTTTTAAAATTTATATAATATTAAATAGACTTTAGCAGTATTGCCTTACATATCAAGATAAATATGAGTAGTTTTTCAGAACAAGGTATAATTTGGTGAAGTACGAGTTGCATAAATAAACTATATTAGACAGATAGCTAGAAGGTTATCAATTATATAAGTGTATGATGCCCTGTGAATAAAAAGAAATGATACACTTTAAATTAGCAGATTTCTTTTAGAGGATCGTTACATTTTATGGTAAACTAAAAGTTAACGTATTAAATAAGTGTAATATTTTATGAAATAATATGAGAGTGAAAACGACAAAAAAATAGAACACTTATTATGAAATTAATTATTTGATAAAATTGATAGGAGGATATAAAATGAAAGATTTCATTTCTGTATTTGTTGCTTGCCTTTTTTTTGGTGGAGCTTTTTTATTTTTATTCGCTGGATTTATCCTAGATAACTTTTGGCTTACTTTTCTCTTAATTGCATTTCTGTCAGCGGTGTTAATTACAGTTATTATAAAACTGATAATCAAAATTGAAAATTTAGAGGGGAAAGTGGAGATATTGTTAAATAATAAACAGGATGAATAGCGCTAGTTAACAAAATATATATTTATGAACATCTGGAGAAAGTATGATAATTGAATGGGTTTAATTGTGTACTTAGATAATAATTTCACATTAGAAGTACTATAGTAGTTGTGAATTGAGATTTTTTTGAAGGAAAGATAATGATTGGAATTGTTTTAATAACTATTCTTGTAATAGGTTACTTTTTGATACTGAATAGTAAAGTTAAAAACAAGGGTGCTGTTCTCATAGAAAAACAGTTACCGCTATACTTTCTACATTAGTATTTTCTTTATATTTAGCCTTTATAGGATATACTATAAATGATAGTTTAAGAATGTACAAAAGTGATTTAATAAAAATGTACAGTTGTGATAAATTATTGCATAATCTTGATGAGGTGAATATTATGCATATCGCAATCGATATCAATACAGAGTTGAATATTTCAAGTCTTACAGACTTACCAAAACTTAAACTATTAATGGAGAATTT
>JAPFCO010000066.1 GCA_026169505.1 Pseudogracilibacillus sp. | reverse complement strand
GTTATCCATTTTTTCTGCTATAAAAGTTGCTTTACCACCTGGGGCACTACAGGAATCTAGTACATCCATTTCCGGCTCTGCTTCTAACATTGCTGCCGCCAACATAGAACTTACATCTTGGACAGTGACATAACCGTCCGTCATGAGAGTTGTTTTTAAAACATTTCCATGCGTTATAATAATTCCATTGTCAGCTAAATTAGATGGAAGGACCTCAAACCCTTCTTCCTCAAGCATCCCAATCACTTGATCTCTCGTTGTCTTTAATGGATTGACTCTTACTGCTACCGGTTTCCTCGTTCTATTTGTTTCACAAATCTGTTTCGTTGTATCAAAACCATAAGAATCATTCCACAATTCTACTAACCACAGAGGATGACTTGTTTCCACGGCAAGTCGCTCCACTTTATCTTCGATGCTCGTAACATCACGCACACCTTTACGTTCTATATTACGTAAAACTCCATTTACAAAAGAGGATGTTCCACGATGACCTCTTATTTTCGCAATATCTACCACCTCATTAATTACCGCATAGGCCGGAACTTTGTCTAAATAAACTAACTGAAACAGCGACATTCTTAAAAGCATTTGTACCCAGTCATTTATTTTCTTTTGTTTTTTAATAAATGGCTCTAAATAAAAATCTAACAGCAATTTATTTTCCATTGTTCCATATACGATTTCTGTCAGCAAATTTTCGTCAATAATCGCAATCTTTTCTTTTTCCATTGCTTGCGAAATGATTAAGTGGCTAAATCCACCCTCTTTTTCAATTCGCATTAATAATTGTAGCGCAATTTGTCGGACATTATTATTCTCCATCTCATTCACTCCAATAAATCTCCAACCTGTACTTGCTCTGGATTTCCACGTAAAAATTCACTTACAGCCATGCGTTTTTTTCCAGCCGGTTGAACTTCTATAATTCGTACGCCTTTTTCATTACCACATGCGACAATAAAAGCTGTTTCACCTTCAACAGCTACAATTTCACCTGGCTTTTTCCCAGTAAATATCTCGTCCGTTGGTTCTCCCCACCATATTTTCATTCGACTACCTGCAAAAACAGTATAAGCAACTGGCCATGGATGTAAACCACGAATTTGGTTATACACTTGATCATGTGGATTATTCCAGTTAATTTGTTCTTGTTCCCTCGAAATATTCGGGGCAAAAGAAACTTTTGCTTCATTTTGAACAATCCGCTTATTTGTCCGAGCAAATATACTCGGTAACGTTTCTATTAATAGGTTTGCACCAACTTCAGATAATCTATCATGCATTATTCCGACATGGTCTGTTTTGCCAATTGTTACTTTTTCTTGAGATATTATATCTCCAGCGTCTAGCTTTTCAGCCATATACATGATAGAAATGCCTGTTTCTGTTTTACCTTCTAAAATGGCGTAGTGAATTGGCGCTCCACCTCTTAATTCAGGCAATAATGAAGCGTGCACATTAATACATTCAAATGGTGGGTATTCTAGCAATGCTTTTGGTAATAGTTGTCCATAAGCTGCCGTTACGATTATATCTGCTTCATATGTCAATAGTGTTTCATACTCATCAACTAATTTCTCTGGCTGAAAAACTGGTATATTATATTTTAATGCTGCATCTTTTACTGGTGGCGCAGTTAATTCACGTTTTCTCCCTTTAGGACGATCGGGTTGACTTACAACTAGCACAACTTCATAGGATGCTTCGATTAATGCGTCTAACACGGGTACTGCAAAGTCTGGTGTACCCATAAAAATAATTCGTTTCATTCGACATTTCCTTTCTACATAAGTTGATACGGATTCATATCAACAATAATTTGCACATCTTGTTTTCGTTCTTTTATCAACTTGTCTAATATTTCTTGAATCATCAATTGTAACCCTGGTTCTGCCCGATATTTCACCATTACTTGATAACGATAGCGATTTTTAATACGTGCTATTGGTGAAGGAGTTGGGCCTAATATATAAGAATTTGGTTGCAGTTTACTTTCAAGCATTTGTCTTATTTGTTGAACAACCTCAAATACCTTTTGCTCGTTCTCATGAGAAACCGTCATTAAAAGTAAAAATACATATGGCGGATATAAAAATGAGCGACGAATTTTCATTTCATGTTCATAAAAAGTTGGAAAATCATATTGACTTGCTAGTTCAATACTATAATGTTCTGGGGTATAAGTTTGTACGATTACTTCCCCTGTTAGTTCATGTCTTCCAGCACGTCCGCTTACTTGTGTAATAAGTTGAAACGTTCTTTCAGATGAACGAAAGTCAGGTAAATGAAGCATTGAATCTGCTGCTAATACACCAACTAATGTCACATTTTCAAAATCTAATCCTTTTGCGATCATTTGAGTACCTAATAAAATATCTGCTTCCTGTTGCTGGAATTTCCGCAATAATCTTTCATGTGCTCCCTTTCGCCTAGTCGTATCAACGTCCATCCGAATGATCCGTGCTTCTGGAATCACTTTAGTTAATTCTTCTTCTACTCTTTCTGTACCTGTACCAAAAAAGCGGATTAAATTACTATCACAAGCCGGACAAACAGTTGGCATTGGTTGTTCATGGGAACAGTAATGACATTTTAATTGATTTACCCCTTTATGATAAGTAAGTGAGATATCACAATTAGGACATTCTTCCACATGCCCACAGTCACGACATAGTGCGAAGGTGGAATATCCACGTCGATTTAATAATAAGACGATTTGTTCTTGTTTATCGATACTTGCTTTGACTTTATCAATTAATAATCGAGAGAACATCGTTCGATTACCGGCATGTAACTCTTCTCGCATATCAATAATCTCCACTTGTGGCATCGCTTGTTCATTCGTCCGCTTCGACAATGTTAATAAATGATATACGTCTTTTTTTGCTCTTGCAAAAGACTCTAATGTTGGTGTTGCGCTACCAAGCACAACAGGGCATTGATTATATTTGCTTCGTTGAATTGCGACATCTCTTGCATGATAGCGCGGGCTTTCCTCTTGCTTATACGTCGTTTCATGCTCCTCATCAATAATAATAATTCCTAAATTCTCAAATGGTGCAAAGACGGCGGACCTGGCACCTACAACGACTTGCACTTCTTTTCGCTGTACTTTTCTCCATTCATCATATTTCTCACCAACCGACAAAGCACTGTGCAGCACTGCTACATTCGAACCAAATCTACCTTTAAATCGGTGCACCATTTGTGGTGTAAGTGCGATTTCTGGCACTAGAACAATCGCTTCTTCTCCCTTTGCTATAACTTGTTCAATTGCTTGTAAATAGATTTCTGTTTTCCCACTACCGGTTACACCATGCAATAAAAAGGTCCTGGCAGTTTCGGCATCCATTGCCTCGAAAATAGGAGTTATTGCTGTTTGTTGCTCTTCTGTCAAGGTAAGATTTTCAGTCTTTGGAAAATCTTTATCATACGGATTTCGATACATCTCCTGTTTTTTTTCTGTAACAAGTTTTTTTTCTATTAATCGTTTAATCTGACTACGATTCACTTGAAGCGTACGATACAAGACAGCTTGATCGATTGGCTGATGTTGATCGATGAAAAACTGAATCATTTCTTTTTGTTTTGTTGCGTTTTTAGGTAACGCTTCTAATGCGGCTTGAAGTGTTTCTATTGATGCAGGTGTAATCATCGTTTGATATCGTTTCGTTTCTTGCGACTTAACTTGGTACTGAATTTGTACATCACCTTTTTCAACATACGTTTGTAATGTACGATATCCTATCAGCTCAATTACTTCATCGAAATCTAAAGATTCCTTGTTAGCAAAATACGTTTCTAATAGCGGTGATATTTGTTTGTCTTTTGTTTTCATGACTATCTTTTTATACTTTGCTTTCAAGACTTGTGGCAGCATCGCTTGATAGGTCATTATATAGAGAGATAATGTTTCATCAGCTAACCATTTACCTAATCTCAATAATTCTTCCGTTAATACTGGCGTCACATCAAGCACATCAATTAACGATTTTAAATGTTCAAATTCCGATTCTTCAATTCGTTCGATTACAAAACCAGTTATCTTACGCGGACCAAAAGGAATAATGACACGCATTCCTGGTCGTACCATTTCTTGAAAGCGTTCTGGAATAAAGTAATCGAAAGTTTGATTTACCATACTCGCTGGTACATCAACGATTACTCGGGCAATATTCACTTCGCGTCATCCTTCATATCCTGCTCAATGAAAGTTAAGATTTGCTCTGCAATCTCATCTTTAGAAGCTAATGGCAGTTCTATAGTTGTAAAATCTTTATTCAAATAGGTTACAGCATTCGTATCTCCAGCAAAACCTGCGCCTTCTTCTGCAACATTATTAATGACAATCGCATCTAAATATTTCTTTGCCAATTTCTCTTTACCATATTCGAAAGCATTGGACGTTTCCGCGGCAAAACCAACAAGATACTGTGCCTTTTTTGCTTCTCCTAATGACTGTAGAATATCTTTCGTTCGTTCCATTTCAATTGTCAGTGGACCCGATTGCTTTTTTACTTTTTCACTATGCATATTTATTGGTCGATAATCGGAAACTGCTGCTGATTTAACCACGATATCCGCTAATTCAAAATGATCCCACATTGCATCATACATATCTTGTGCAGATATAACATCGACACGACGAATATTAGGGTGGCTTGTTTCTAATTCAACCGGACCTGTAACTAATGTAACTTCAGCTCCAAACTTAGCTGCTGCTTCCGCTATGGCAAACCCCATTCTTCCTGACGAACGATTCGAAAAGAAACGAACAGGATCAACTACCTCTCTAGTTGGTCCTGCAGATACAAGAACCTTTTTACCCGCTAATAGTTGTGCTCTGCCTTGATGTTCTTCGATCACCCGTACGATCGATAACGGCTCTTCTAACCGACCTTTTCCTACATATCCACACGCTAAATATCCAGCCCCTGGTTCAATAAAATAATATCCCCAATTTTCGAGCTTTTGCATGTTTTCCATAACAGCTGGGTGTTGATACATATGAACATTCATTGCAGGTGCAATATAAACGTCTGCTCTTGTTGCAAGTAGCGTCGTCGTTAACATATCATCTGCAATTCCATACGATAATTTACTAATTATATTTGCAGTAGCTGGAGCGATAATAGCAATTTCTGCCCAATCTGCTACATCAATATGCGCGATTTTATTTGGATCTTTTTCATCAAATGTATCTATATAGACATCATTTCTCGATAATGCTTGGAATGTTAAAGGTGACACAAATTTTGTGGCATTCTCTGTCATCATTACCCTAACATCTGCACCTTGTTGTACTAATTTACTCGTTAAGTCACACGCTTTATAAACTGCTATACCACCGGAAACTCCTAGTAAAATTTTTTTGTTTTTTAACAATGTGAGCACCCCTTGTCCGAAGTTAAGTTAAAGTATCGGCTATTCATTTGCTAATTAGATGGCAAAAAACCCTTGCAATCAATTCGCAAGGGCTGTTTGTCCTATTTAGTTTCTTTTAAAAATAGCTTTTCATTAAAAATTTCTTCTAAAGCTATTCCAACATACGTCAATGCTTTCGGATTCTCAAGTACCGTTTTAGCATCATCTTGTAAATTTCTCGCCCGACGTGCAGCAATTGTTACTAATGTATATTTTGAATTAATTTTCTCCTGTAAACTATCAACTGATGGTTCTAGCATTCGGATCATCCTCCATTATTTTCTTATATTGTGTTTCAATACGCTCTCTTTTACAGTGCTCACTCGTTATAATTGCTTGCACTTTTGAAACAGCATGATCCACGTTATCATTTACGACAACATAATCGTACTCGCTCATCATGCTTATTTCTTTTTTTGCTTCTTGTAGACGATTTCGTACTAAATCATCTGTTTCAGTTCCACGACGCACAATTCGATTTTTCAGTTCATTTAAACTAGGTGGAAATAAGAAAATAAATACCCCCTTAGGGAAATTTTCTTTTACTTGCATCGCACCTTGTACTTCTATTTCTAGAAACACATCATTACCTTGTTCTAATTGCTCTTCCACGTACTCTTTAGGAGTCCCATAATAATTATCTACATATTGTGCATATTCTAGTAATTGTTTTTGAGCAATCATTTCCTCGAATTCTTCACGCGTTTTATAAAAATAATCGACTCCATGTTCTTCCCCAGGTCGTTTATTTCTTGTTGTTGCAGAAACAGAATATTTTAGATGTGTTTCTTGTTCAAATAACCGTTGTCTTACCGTGCCTTTTCCAACCCCAGAAGGACCTGATAAAATAAATAAAATCCCTTTTTGTGCGAACAAAGCTGTTCCTCCTAATTAATCGTCAGATAATTCGTCCTGATGCACCATTCTTTGTCCAACTGTTTCTGGTTGAACCGCCGATAACACAATATACGAACTATCAGTAATAATCACTGCCCTAGTACGTCTACCATATGTAGCATCAATTAAATAATTGTTTTCTCTAGCAATTTGAACAATCCTTTTAATCGGTGCTGATTCTGGTGATACAATCGAAACAATTCGATTAGCTGAAACGACATTTCCAAATCCTATATTTATTAATT
>JAPFCO010000285.1 GCA_026169505.1 Pseudogracilibacillus sp. | reverse complement strand
GTCCACATGACATTCCTTGTACTTGTAATGTAATTTGTTTCATCGTAAATCCTCCTAATACTTTATGTAACTTCACCTTAACATACCCCCGTACGGTATGTAAAGAAAGGTGTTTCATTTTGTATAATTATGTTTCTCCTTATCGAAATTCTATTTAGAATATAGTATCCCCTCTTTTTCTTTGTTATCATAAATTAACACATGAATCAATTTCATCATTACAAAAACAGCCATGACGCTACAATATGTAGCGTCATGGCGATAAATCCGTATGATGAAATTGATTAACATATCTAGTTCATTCTTTTTTTGTTATAATTGTTGCATAAAGTTAAATCATCAATGGGGGGATGTAGGATGAGCCAAATGATTTTTAGTAATCCGGTCAAATTAAATGCGATTCGTTACGCAGATAAGGAAGCGCTTACTTTTATGGGTAAGAAATTTACGTACAAACAATTCAATGAGCGTATTAATCAATTAAGTCACGCATTACGTGACAAAGGCATTCAAAAGGGAGATAAAGTTGCCTTTATGCTCTTTAATTGTAATGAATTATTTGAAATCATTTATGCATGTAGCAAAATCGGAGCAATTTTTGTGCCAATTAATTCACGTTTTATCGGACGAGAAATTCAGCATGTGTTACAAAACTCCCATGCGACAATGCTTATTTATGATCATCGTTTTAGTGAAGAAGTACAAAAGGCGGCAGCACAGGCGGTAGAAACGGAAACCTTTATCACTGTTGGTGATGCAGATACATTTGCACCAAATGTGTATGAAGCATGGATTGCTACAATGTCTACCTCAGAACCAACATTGAAAGAACCACTAAAGGAAACAGATACAATTTGTTATTTATACACAGGTGGTACAACTGGACTTCCAAAAGGCGCTGTACGATCACATCGCAGTATGTATATGGTTGGACTGCTTTTTAGTATTGAGTTTTCGATAGGCCGAAATGGGAAAGGACTTGCTGCTGGTCCACTTTATGGGGCGGCAGCATTGTCAATTGCTATGCCGAACTTTTTCGTCGGAAATACCGTACATATATTGGAAAGTTTCCATCCACTGGAAGTAATTAAAGCGATTGACAGTGAGAAGGTTACGACAACTTTCCTTGCACCACCTATGTTAAATGCCATATTTTCATTACCAAAAGAGGTACAAAACGAATATGATATGTCTTCTATGAAATCCGTTATCTCTGTTGGAGCACCCCTTCTTAACAAGACAAAACAACAAACGTTAGCATATTTTAAAGATGCAGAATTAAATGAGTTTTACGGTGCTTCCGAACATGGCGGCTCAACGAATTTATTTCCAGAATATATGACAGAAAAAGATCGTTCGGTCGGATTACCGATGTTAGGAATGGATGTCACCTTATTAGATGAGGATGGTAATGAAGTAAGCCAAGGAGATGTCGGGGAAATATTCGTCAAAGGATTAACACTTTGTGATGGATATTATGAAAACCCGGAAGCAACAGAGAATGCTTTTCACGGGGAATGGCTTGGTTTAGGTGATATGGCGAGACAAGATGAGGATGGGTTTTACTATTTAGTTGATCGTAAGCAAGATATGATTTTGTCTGGTGCAATCAATGTCTATCCTGCTGAAATAGAAGAAGTAATCCATGAACATCCAAACGTCATGGAAGCAACGGTAATCGGTATGGATCATGAGAAATGGGGAGAAGTACCAATGGCCATTGTCGTTGTTAAAGACGGAGAGACCATTACTAGTGAAGATATCATTTCATTTTGTTCAGAAAATATGGCAAAGTATAAAGTACCACATCGAATCGAATTTCTCGATGTACTACCTCGCAATTTACAAGGGAAAGTATTGAAATATAAACTACGTGAAAAGCTTCTCTAAACATGAAAAGTAGCGTCCAAGGGATACATCACACATTCCTTGGACCCTATTATTTATTCTATCTCGATCAATTCTACTATTTGTTTGAAAGCCTTTTTCGCCTCTGGAAAAGTGAATATAGGAAAAACATGAATCATATTCGAGTATTCATAATACGTAATGGGACTACTTTGTGCCTCCATCTTCTTCACTAACCTACGAGCGTCCGCAACTAATATGTCATGTGTGCCCATAAACATCGCGACTCTACCTAATCCAGTTACATCACCGTAAAGAGGACTTATTAAATAATGGTGTCGATCTGTCCCACCTGCATACATTTTCCCCGCTTCGATAGCACCTGGTTTCGCGAGAAATGGATCAACTGGATCAACCTCATCGATTTCGGAATTTTCCAATGTGAGATCAAGCCAAGGCGAAAGTAAGATTGTCTGTTTTGGCAATGGAATACCCTTTTTCTTCAATAACTGAATAAGCGCAAAAGCTAATCCCCCGCCTGCAGAATCACCCATGACGATCGTATTCTGTGCCCCGGATCTAGTTAGGACCTTTTCATAGAGAGGGACAACGAACGAAAATGTATCTTTATATGTATACTCTGGTGCAAGCGGATAAAGTGGTACAGTGATCGTACACTTTAATTCCTTAGCTAGTCGCCCAAGAAAACGCCAATGATAAGTCGTAATCTGGTGAACGTATCCACCGCCATGAAGATAAAGAATATGTATTGCTTTACTCGTAGCATTTTCATTCAGCACATAATACGAAAAGCCATTTTCTTCATGTAAAGAGATTTGTGTTGATTCAATGATAGCTGCTGGTGGTGTGTAATCTACTTTTCTTCTCTTCACAATGCCTTCCCGTAACTCGTCTCCCGTTTTATACCAAAATTGCTTTCGACGCACAAGTTTCAATAATATTTTAAAGACTTTACTTTGTATGCTTTCCAAAGGTACCCACCTTTCTACAACTTCATTATGACTATTGTAGCGAACTTTCCATATTCATGCGAGATGAGTTTTGAGATGGTGTTTTGTCGTCCAATTGCTCGGCAGTTATTCTGTTTGCTCATACTCGTTAGTTTATTGCTCGAGACCAGTTCTGTTTGCTCATAATCGCTAGTTTATTGCTCGAGACCGGTTCTGTTTGCTCATAATCGCTAGTTTATTGCTCGAGACCGGTTCTATTTGCTCATAATCGCTAGTTTATTGCTCGAGACCGGTTCTGTTTGCTCATAATCGCTAGTTTATTGCTCGCATTTTCCTGACACGCCCAATGAAGGTGAAGAAAATACGTTCCTAATAAATTGTATGTAAAAACCTTTCCTTTCATACTTCTCCACGTTAAGTCTCGTTGACACCGCTTCACTATAAGCATAAAATACAAGTAGAGAGTCGAACGCCTAATTAAAATAAAGGATGTGTAATTGATGGTAGAAAAAAATTCAGTCGCTTATGCGAAAAAGTTAGATGATAAAGACCCATTACGGAGTTATCAAAAGGAATTTCATCTTCCAGAAGAAGGTGTTTATATGGATGGGAATTCACTAGGTTTAATGAGTAAGCGCGCAGAATCTTCCATACTTCAGTTGATGCAATCATGGAGAAACTATGCTATTGACGGTTGGACAGAAGGCGAACATCCTTGGTATTACTTGTCAGAATCTCTTGGAGATAGAATGTCTCCCCTTGTTGGTGGCAAGGCAGATGAAGTGATCGTTACCGGGTCTACGACAGTTAATTTACATCAGCTTGTAGCGACTTTTTATCAACCACAAGGCAAACGCACGAAAATACTCGCTGATACATTGAATTTCCCTAGTGATATTTACGCATTGAAAGCGCAATTACAACTAAAAGGTTATGATGAATCTCATTTGGTTCAAGTTCCAAGTACAGATGGTCATACATTAGATGAAGATACGATGATTGAAGCAATGACAGATGAAATCGCGCTCATTGTTTTACCAAGTGTGTTATATCGTAGTGGGCAAATTTTACAAATAGAGAAATTAACAAAAGCAGCACATGAACGCGGAATTAAAATTGGTTTTGACCTCTGTCATTCGGTCGGAGCGATGCCTCATCAATTGCATGATTGGAAAGTCGATTTCGCATTCTGGTGTACGTATAAACATTTAAATGGTGGACCAGGCAGTGTTGGCGCTTTATTCGTCCATGAAGATCATTTTGGTACTAAACCAGGTCTTGCGGGTTGGTTTAGCTCCGATAAATCAAAGCAATTTGATATGGACCATACATTCACACCTGCCCCTGATGCTGGAGCTTTTCAAATTGGTACCCCAAATGTACTAAGTGCAGCGCCATTACTCGGAGCGTTAGAGACTTTTGAAGATGCTGGCATCGAACGTATCCGTGAAAAATCATTACAACTTACTGCATACATGATGGATTTAATTGACCACATATTAGATGGATATGGGTTTGTCATCTGTAACCCACAAAATGACGCACAACGAGGAGCTCATATTTATTTAGAACATCCGGAAGCAGCCCGAATTTGTAAAGCACTTAAAATGAAAAACATTATCCCTGACTTCCGAAAGCCTAGTGGGATCCGCCTTGCACCTATTGCTTTATACAATTCATTTCAAGATGTATATGAAACGATTCAAGTCTTAAAAGAAATAATGGATGAAAAACTGTACGAACAATTTTCCAATGAAAGGACGATCGTATCCTAATGACAAAATGGATTGATATTACGCAACCTTTAACAAATGAAATCGCCCACTGGCCTGAAGATGAACCTTTTCAATACGAAACAACTGTTACAAAGGAACAATCTGGCTCTGTAAATATTGGTCGGATTATTTCTAGTACACATACCGGAACTCATGTTGACGCTCCATTTCATTTTTTAAATGATGGCAAGCGGATTCTCGATTTAGATATTGAGCGTTATATTGGCTCTTGTAAAGTCATTGACGTAAGTGGTTATGAATCAATAAACGAAGACGCATTACGTTCCGTTCTTACGACAACAACAGAACGTGTATTAATTAAAACTGCTCTTCCAAATGATCCAACGTACTTTCCTACTGAAGTACCTGCAATCACAGCAGATGGAGCAGCATATATGGCAAGCCTCGGTGTGAAGTTAGTTGGGGTTGACGTACCTTCTGTTGATCCGATTGATAGTAAAGATCTTGACGGACATCACACACTACATGAGCATGATATTTATATTTTGGAAAATGTTATGTTAGACCATATCGAAATTGGTGAGTATGATTTAATTGCCTTACCGCTAGCCTTAGCTGAGGCTGATGGTAGTCCTGTACGTGCCGTGATTAAGCCTAGAAAGGAGTGCTGAAAATGAGGCAAGAAGATGAACATCATGCATTGAAAAATGAATCAAAAATTCACACCGACTTTACAGAAAAAATGACGTACAGCGAATATTTAGGTTTAGACACTTTGCTTGCGAGCCAACATCCGCTTAGTGATCACCATGATGAACATTTATTTATTATCGTCCACCATGTCAGTGAATTGTGGATGAATTTAATCTTACATGAAGTACATGCGGCAATAAAAGATATCCAAGCCGACAATCTCCCTGCATCATTTAAAAAGCTTGCTCGAGTTTCACAAGTGCAAGATCAGCTAAAACGAGTCTGGGATGTACTAGCAACATTAACACCAAGTGAGTATATCGAATTTCGTGATAAGCTGGGCAATGCGTCTGGTTTTCAGTCCTATCAAAATCGCTTAATTGAATTTGCATTAGGTTATAAAACATCTTATATTTCAAAAATCTATGAAAAAGATGTGAAACTTTCGCAACGATTGCAAGAAGCATATGAGGCACCTAGTCTCTACGATGTAGCGATCCAAGCATTAGCAAAAGCTGGCTTACCTATTGACGATGACGTACTCAATCGTGACGTGCGTAAGACGCATACATCCAATGAAAGTGTGAAACAAGCTTGGATGACTGTTTATAAAAATGTTGATCAATACTGGGAGCTATACGAATTAGCGGAAGAATTAGTTGATATCGAAGACTTATTCCAACAATGGCGTTTCCGTCATATGAAAACCGTTGAACGCATTATCGGATTCAAACAAGGTACTGGCGGATCTGGTGGAGTTAGCTATTTAAAGAAAGTACTCGATCAATATTTCTTCCCCGAACTTTGGGAATTACGGACGGAGTTATAATAGAAACGCTGTTGCGCTAGCATCATCACGCAACAGCGTTTCATTCCGTTACTTTCTTTAGTTTACTCTTCACTTTCTAACCCAATGCAGACTTGTTTTGACATTTATCATTCGTTACTATTTACATATTCCATTTGTTTTTATATTGAAAGTGCTTTATGCTTATTTTCTGTAAGCGTTCTGCACAGATCAGTGTGAAACATGCAGAAAATGGAATGGGAGGATTTATTGTGAATGCATTTAATAGTACTATTTATAAAATAATGGAATGGATAACGAGGTTTGCATTCATCCATTTGCTTTGGATTGTTTTCAGTCTTTCAGGACTTATATTACTTGGCTTATTCCCTTCTACGGTAGCTCTTTTTACTATTATACGTGAATGGTTGCGTGGTAAATCAGATATACCTATCTTTACAACTTTTTGGCATTACTTTAAATCCGAATTTGTAAAAGCCAACCTATTTGGTATTACTATCATAGCTATCCTGCTCTTAATTGGCGTTGACTTTTACTTTATTCTGCTCACTAATAACAGTGGTTTAAGTTGGGTACATATACCTTTATTTGCACTGGTTCTGTTGTTGTTACTGTTCTTATTGTACGTTTTCCCTGCCTATGTTCATTACGATATTAACATCACTTTACTCATTAAAAATACAATACTCATCATGTTGGTAAGTCCTTTACATAATTTATTAATGATTGTTTGCTTAACTTCCATATTTATCATCATGCGAACAGTTCCAGCATTATTTTTTATTTCTGGTAGTAGTATTTATGCGTTTATTACAATGTGGCTTGCTCTACAGGCTTTTGATCGTCTTCACAAGAAGCAGATTAAATGACTTTTATCCTTTAACTGCACTAGACGCCACACCCTCTACCACTTTATTACTAAAGAAAACAAAAGCAATTAGGATTGGTAATACACTAATAATTAAAGTTGCTCCAATTGCTCCCCAATCCGTCATATATTGTCCAATAAAGTTTTGAATCCCGACTGTTAACGTTTTATATTTATCCGAACTAATAAATGTGTTTACAAAAACAAATTCATTCCAATTGTAAATCATATTAATAATTACTGTTGTTGACATCACCGGGGCAGTCATTGGAAGTATAATTTTAAAAAACAGTTTATGAATCGAACAACCATCAATAATCGCTGCCTCTTCAATCTCTCTTGGTAAAGTGTAATAAAAGCCTAATAAAATCATGATTGTAATTGGTAGGTTATATGTCGTATAAGTGATTACAATTGACCATGGATTATCAATTAAATTCACATTTAAAAACATATTAAATAATGGAATAATTGCTGAGTGGATCGGAATCATTAATCCTACCATAAATAACCCTAATACGAATCCGCTCAACTTCCAACGCATTCTTGTAATAGCAAAAGTTGCCATACTAGCTAAAATAACAGTTAAAATAATTGCAACAGCAGTAATCCATACACTATTCCAGAAATAGACTCCTATCCCACCATCCCATACTTTCAAGTAGTTTTCCCATCGAAATTCTGTTGGTAAACTAAATGGTGAACCTGAGAATATCTCTTGATTATCTTTCATCGAGAAAAGGAAAAGCCACAAAATAGGAAACACTTGAACTACAGCAACAATTCCTAAAAATAAATACAACAGCCATTTGCCTATTTTATTCATTGTTACACCTCGTTAATATTGTATTTCTTCTTTAGAAGCAGTGAGTTTGCGAATGAAGATCGTCACTATCAGTGTGATAATCAACATTAGAAATCCGATTGCACTACCATATCCAAAGTTATTCATCGAGAATGCTAGTTTATACATATAAGATGCCATTACTTCACTAGCTCCATTTGGTCCACCATTTGTCATTACATAAATTAAGTCGAAATATTTCAATGAACCAATCACAGATAGTACAATTGTCACTTTTATAATTCCTTTAATTAAAGGCAACTTGATTTTATAGGCTATTTGTATAGGTGAACCACCATCTATTTGTGCCGCTTCAACTACCGATTCTGGAATGTTCTTTAGTGCTGCATAATAAATTAAAATATAAAAGCCTGCATACTGCCAAACAATCGGTATAAATATGGCGTATAAAACAATATTTGGATCTGCCAACCAAGCAGGAGGATTATCAACACCTAATGTCATTAAAATCCAATTCAACATACCGTTTCCAGGGTTATATACTTTAATCCATAATTGAGCTATCGCTACGGAAGATAATAACATTGGGATTAAATATATTTTCCGTAAAAAGTCGGACCCCTTAATTTTCGATGCAAGAATCAATGCAATGATTAAATAAATCACTAAACTAAACGCTGAAAAGATTGCTAGCAAAGTAGAATGCCAAACACTGCTCCAAAACTTCTTATCTTGTAGTGCATTAATGTAATTTTCCATACCTATAAAACGCTGTGCACCAATTCCGTCCCAATCCATTAACCCATAATAACCAGAGAGAAGTAACGGAATAAAAATAAAAATTCCTATTAGTAATAATGCGGGAAATATGTACATAGTTATTATCCATTTATTAGACATAACCTTATTCATTCTTATTCAACTCCCTATATGTCAAGAAATAGAGAAGGACAATCGAAACGAAATCGTCCTTCTCTTATTCATTGAATGCACATCTTCATTTATTCATCATCAAATGCTTCTTCATGAGCTTTTGTAAATTCTTCTGGAGTTATCTCCCCTCCAAATAATGCTTGAATTTGATTTAAATGAACATCCGCTACATCTGCACTCATCTGAACATCAGCAAATAAAGTAATATTCGTAGCATTATTTAAGTCATCCAGTACATTACCATACATTTCTGGGAGATCTAATTCGTCCGATTCAACTTTTGTAGCTGGAATAATACCAACTTCTGTTACCGCTCGATCTCCCCACTCTTCTGCGAAATATACGACAAACTCTTTTGCAGCATCCTTCACTTCTGATTCTTCTGAAACAAACAAACCAACACCAGGACCACCGACAAAACTATCCATATCACCTTTGTCATCAACTAATGGAAATGAAAAATAATCTACTGAATCTCTAAATTCTTGTGGAACATCTTCATTTGTTGTGTAATTCGGTAAATCCCAAGTTGCTATCATATACATTGCTGACTGACCATTCATAAACATACTTTTAGCCTCTTCATCGGATAAACCATTGAATCCGCCTACAAAGGCTCCCATATCAACTAATGACTGAACCTCTTCTGCGGCTTGTATTAACGCTGGATCTTCAAAACTGCCCTCTCTATTAATAGCACTAGTTAATGTATCTTCTCCGCCAATACGATCTGCAAAATACATATACCACATCGATCCTGTCCAACTATCTCTATTTCCTAACGCGATTGGGTCTACCCCACCGTCTTTTAACGTTGTAACTACTTCTTTAAATTCTTCATATGTCTCAGGAACTTCCACATTGTTTTCCTCAAAAATAGTTTTATTATAATAGACTGATACTATATTAAGTTCTAATGGCAATCCATAGGTTGTGTCTTCTACTGCGTAAGCCTCCGTAGTTCCAGAAACAAATAAGTCATTTAAATCCCCTTCTAAAATATCATCCAAAGCAGCGAACTTATTCCCATTAACATAAGGTTCTAAAAATCCAGCGGCCCACGTCATGCCCACATCTGGTAATTCGTTCGATGTAGATAATACTTTTAATTTGTCCTTGTACTGTTCATTACTTAGTACTTCCAAATCAATCTTTATATCTTCATGTTCCGCTTCAAATCCAGATATGATATCGCTTACAACTCTATGGTGCTGGGCTGAACTTCCTTCTGGCCACAAATGCATAAATTTAACTGTTTCCACACCTTCTTGACTACTCGTTCCACTTGATTCATCCGCTCCCGAATCAGAACAACCAACCATAAGAAAACCAATAACCATTGTAGCAACAAGTGATGTAATCGCTTTCCTTACACTCATTATTTAACCCCCATTGGTAATATTTAATCATATAATAGCATCAAAAACTTTGTTTGTCTAGTTGTTAAACAAAGTGTCATAATAAAAAAAGTGTGGTACACTATCATTTAAAAGTGATGCCAATAAACAGGATTCAGCTACACACTAGTACATTACATGATGAAAAGAGTTGAGGTGGATGGAAAAGCAGAAAACCTGGAATCAATATGTTGTAAAAAAAGAAAATAAATCGTTAGTTCTAGAAACAGTACGTAAACAATTGTCTATTTCTAGGGCCAATATTGCAAGCGTTACCAGTCTCAATAAAGGCACGGTTTCTTCGCTAGTAAGTGAACTAATGAATGAAAACTTAATTTATGAATCTGGCCCTGGAAAATCCAGTGGTGGAAGGAGACCTGTTATTTTACATTTTAATAAAGTAGCTGGTTATTCTATCGGTATTGATCTCGGAGTTAATTATATGTTAGGTTTATTGACAGATTTAGAGGGAAATATCATCACAGAAAAGTATATCGATTATAATTATTCTTCTTATGATGCGACAATGGAAAAGCTTTTTACGATAATCGATTACTTGATCGCAGCAAAACCTACTAGCAACTATGGCATCGTAGGTATCGGTGTAGGTGTGCCTGGTGCTGTTAATAATGATGGTGATGTACTATTAGTGCCTAATTTAAACTGGAAAGATGTACAAATAAAAGAGTTAATCGAAAGGAAATATAATGTTCCCGTTATCATTGAAAATGAGGCAAATGCAGGTGCTTATGGTGAAAAGAAATATGGAGTAGGTAAACAATATAACCATATTATCTATGTGAGCGTGGGCATTGGTATTGGCGTTGGTATGATTTTTGACAGAAAGCTTTATAAAGGTAATAACGGCTTTTCTGGTGAATTAGGACATATGACCATTGAATTAAATGGTAAACAATGTAATTGTGGTAATACTGGGTGTTGGGAATTATATGCTTCTGAAAAGGCATTGGCTACTAATATGGATGTATTCGATATTCCTAAACCACCTAATGAAATACAAGATTTAGATTACCTTCTCTCCCTAACTGAAGAAAATAATGATAAAGTCATTCAATTGTTCGAACAAATTGGAGAATACCTCGGGTTAGGCATAAATAATATCGTCAATATTTTTAATCCGGAACAAGTTATCATCGGCAACCGGATGTCATCAGCTAGCAAATGGTTAGAAACATCCATAAATAAACGGTTAACTCAATCATTATCGTTTCAAAAAGAAGATTTAAGAATTGATTTTGCTGAACTTTCAACACACTCAGCTGCCTTAGGAATGGCAGCGTTTTCTGTTGATAAATTCCTTATAAACTATCAAGTCAATTAACCTACCTTTCTACTCTATTATATAAGTTTTTTTATAAAAAAGGAGATGTTTATTTTGATGAAAATTACAAACCCTATTTTACCCGGATTCAATCCAGACCCTAGTATTTGCAGAGTAGATGAAGACTATTATATAGCCGTATCTACTTTTGAATGGTTTCCAGGTGTAGGAATCTACCATTCAAAAGATTTAAAAAACTGGAGACTAGTGCATCGGCCTCTAAATCGTATCAGTCAATTAAACATGAGGGGAAATCCTAATTCCGGCGGTGTTTGGGCACCACAATTATCCTACTACGACGGGAAATTCTGGCTTATTTATACAGATGTAAAAGTAACGGAAGGAAGCTGGAAAGATAGTCATAATTATCTTGTTACTTGCGACACGGTCGACGGCAAATGGTCTGAACCAATTTATTTAAACAGTTCGGGATTTGACCCATCCTTATTTCATCATCATGACGGGAAAAAGTACCTTGCCAATATGTATTGGGATCATCGTTCAGGACATCATAATTTCTATGGAATCGTATTGCAAGAATATGACCATATAAAAGAAAAGTTAATTGGCAAGAAAGAAATTATTTTTGAAGGTACAAATGTCATGCTTACAGAAGCTCCACATCTGTATCATATCAATGATTTTTACTACTTGTTAACAGCAGAAGGCGGGACCAAATACGAGCATCAAGCAACAATAGCACGTTCTAAAAATCTATGGGGGCCATACGAAGTGCATCCAGACAATCCTTTTATTTCATCCTTTGCACACCCAAATAATCCACTTCAAAAAGCTGGCCATGGCTCCATCGTTAAGACACATACGGATGAATGGTTTTTCGTACATTTAACTGGACGTCCACTCCCTAGAAATGGCCAACCTTTACTCGACCCAAGGGGTTACTGCCCATTAGGACGTGAGACAGCCATTCAAAGATTGGAATGGGCAAATAAATGGCCATATGTTGTTGGTGGAAATAAACCTTCCATGGAGATCCAAGGTCCGAATATTCCAGAGGTTACATGGGATAAAGACTTCCCTGAAAAAGATAACTTTGATCGTACGAAGCTGAATAATCACTTCCAAACACTACGTATTCCTTTAGATGAAAACACTCTTTCACTCCAGGATCGTAAAGGGTTTTTACGATTGTATGGAAAAGAATCATTAACTTCAAAGTTTACACAAGCTTTTGTCGCCCGACGATGGCAACACTTTAACTTTCGTGCAGAAACTAAAGTTATTTTTGAACCAAACTCATTCCAACAAGCTGCAGGATTAGTAAACTATTACAACACACAAAATTGGACTGCTTTACAAATAACATGGCATGAGGAGAAAAAGCGTGTTTTACAACTTACAACTTGTGATAACTTTGTATTC
>JAPFCO010000142.1 GCA_026169505.1 Pseudogracilibacillus sp. | reverse complement strand
TAACCATGCAACAACAAGTGCAATAAGACCCCCGATAGCGATCATTATCCAGCCGTCTGATCCAGTCGTTACTTTAGCAAGATCATTCGGTAACGTTAGCATGCCACCACCTATTAGCATGGAAGGTACGGCAATCATTATTTCTTTGCCACTAATTTTGTCGTCAGCATATGCAAATCTTTTCATGTTTTATGTTCCCCTTTTTCTGCAGCTGTCGGATCTTCTGGTAGCAAATACTCTGGTCGCTTTGTCAACACCGTTCTAGGTGCTCGAAAAACAAGATCCTTAAAATCCCTCAACATCGTCGGAGCAAATGGAGTAGAGTAAGGGATACCAAAACTTTTTAAATTAACGATGTGAATATTGATCATAATGTACACAAGCACAATGCCGTAAAGACCGAATGCAGCAGCTGCGAACATGAAGGCAAAACGCAATATTCTTAATGAAATACCTAAACTAAATGTTGGAGACGTATAAACAGCGATAGCTGTAAGTGCAATGACAATAACCATTGTCGGGCTAACAATCCCCGCTTGTACAGCTGCCTCTCCAATTACGAGCCCTCCCACAATACCGATTGTCTGTCCGATTGGTGTCGGCAACCTGACCCCCGCTTCCTGTAATAACTCCATTGTAACGACCATCAGAATAGCCTCTGCTAAAGGGGGAAAAGGTACTCCTTCTCTTGCCGCAGCAATTGAAAAAGCTAACTTAGATGGTAGCAATCCCTGATGAAATGTTGTTAATGCAATATATATTCCGGGTAAAAACAATGCCAAAAATGCTCCAAAGTAACGTAAAATTCTTAAAAGGGTACCATAAAGCCACCGTTCATAATAATCTTCTGCTGACTTAAAGATATCACTAATTGTTATTGGCATAATTAAAACAAAGGGTGTTCCATCAAGCATGATGGCTACTTTCCCCTGTAACAATGATGAGGAAACCGCATCAGGACGCTCTGTATCCAATAATTGTGGAAAAGGGGATAAAAAGCTATCTTCTATCCATTGCTCAATAAAGCCCGACTCAGGCGCATCATCAATATCTAATGTACTCAGCCTTCGATTTACCTCTTCTAAAATAGCCGGATTTACAATACCTTCTACATAAGCTACAACAAGACTTTTTTTACTACGCCGTCCAATTGTTTGAGTTTTCAATCTTAAATTAGGTGCTTGAATATTACGGCGAAGCAATGACAAATTAGTACCTATATTTTCTACAAAGGATGTTCTTGGCCCACGAATCAGTGTTTCTGTTATAGGTTGTTCAAT
>JAPFCO010000398.1 GCA_026169505.1 Pseudogracilibacillus sp. | reverse complement strand
TTGAAACGGATGAGATGATGGAGAAAAGTATTTTTCTAGATGAAGATCATTATTTTGTTCATACAGATAATCATGAAGTAATCTCCTATACAAAAGATATGAAAGAAAACTGGAAGGTAGAGCTTCCATACTCAATAGATAAAGAAATGGTGCTTACGGAAGACTATTTATTAGTCAATGTCGTTACTTTTCAAGGAGATGAAGGGTATATTGAAGCTTTAGACAGGGACACAGGGGAATCCGTCTATCAAATTGATCTGACCGATTATAATGGCCTAAGTGCTATCCTAGTTGTAGATGAGATGATTTATTTCTTTGCAGGTGAAAGTACAGATCCTGATGAAGAAATATACTCTGATACATTTACATTTCATAAATATGATGTAAATGATGGATCACTTGAATGGGAACAAGACCTTGATAATACTGATTATAGTATCTATTTTGATCGAATTCCTTATGCAGATGAAACAATCTATATTTTAGATAATGATCAAAATTTGTTAGCCTTAGATATGGATACTGGAGAAGAAGTTTGGAAACAAGAAATTCCTTTGAGATTAGGACTACCGACACCTTACATTGCAGATGATAAAATTTATCTATTTGATCTTGATAACATATTCCATAGTTACGATCCTAAAACTGGAGAGGAAATATCAGAATACGCTTATCCAGGATACGTTGAAACTGCTTTTGTAAAACCAGTCTTCAACGACTCCACACTAATTTATCATGATTTACAGCTCACACCCGACGAAGATGAGATTGAAGGGTTTCAGTTAATTGCGACCGATTTAGAAAAGGATGAAGTCTTATGGTCGCTAGACTTTGGGGAAAATTATATTTTCAGTACTCAAATCATCGATGACATGCTTTATGTATTAGCAGCACACATAGATGATGAATTGGATAAGCCTTCAAAAGTGCTTAAATTACATCCTGAAACAGGGGAAATGCTTGCTGCTATTGAATTAGATGAAAGAATGGATCATGGCATTAGTTCGAATTACATTCATTCCGGGGTTGGTGTGACGAATGAAACTCTCTCTTTTTTCTATGAATATGTCGCTTATTATGTAAAGTAATATTTTATTATAAAAATCGTTGAAAAGGAGCTATTTCCATGGATAGAAATAGCAATCTCTTCAACGATTTTCTCACTTTCCAAACGATAAGTACGTAGTTTTATTTGCTTTAATACGGATCTGCTTCATGACTCTCGTCGACTGCATCTTTCGTTGCTTCATTTGCAGCGATTGAACCTTGACCATATTTTGATTGACCTGATGTTCGTCCTGGAAGTTCGTTTTCATCTTTCATTTCTTTCATCTCTTGCACTTTCTGGTCGATACCTTCCTTTACTCGGCGACCATAATCCTCATCTGCTTTAGTAAAATGCTCTACCATCGCATCTTGAATGCTTTGATCACATATCGCTAACGCATCAGATAAATTTCCAATCAATTCATCACGTTCCCAATCTTCAAAACTGCGATACGTATGACCAGCTTGACCATAGTTGTTCGGTCGATCAATTGGCGCACTCATTGTTGCTGCATGATATTCTGGTCGATGTTGTGGGCGGGATTCTTCCCCTAGCTCTTGATACCCACCAAGCATAGATGGTTCATAGTTAATATGTGGATTTTCCTCAAAATCTTTTGGGTTGCGAAAGTCCATTTGTGCTCGTCCCTGATTCGTGCGCACTGGCACCACGGGCTTATTGACTGGTAATTGTAAATAATTTGATCCTACTCGATATCGTTGTGTATCGGAATAAGAAAATGTACGCCCTTGGAGCATTTTATCGTCTGAAAAATCCATCCCATCAACGAGTACTCCTGTTCCAAATGCAGCTTGTTCAATTTCCGAGTGAAAATCAATTGGGTTCTGATTAAGCACCATGCGACCGACTGGTAACCAAGGGAATTTATCTTCTGGCCAAAGTTTCGTATCATCCAATGGATCAAAATCGAGTTCCTCATGATACTCATCTTCCATAATTTGAACGAATAGCTCCCACTCTGGATAATCTCCTTTTTCAATTGCTTCATATAAATCTTGTGTCGCATGTCCTACATTTTTAGCTTGAATCTTATTTGCTTCTTCTTGTGTTAAATTCCGAATGCCCTGCTTTGGCTCCCAATGATATTTCACTAATACAGCTTTACCTTCTGCGTTTATCCATTTATACGTATTAACTCCTGAGCCTTGCATATGACGATATGTTGCTGGAATCCCCCATGGTGAAAATAGAAAAGTAATCATATGCGTTGCTTCTGGGGAACGGGAAACAAAATCAAACATTCGCTGTGGACTTGGTATATTTGATGCTGGATCAGGTTTAAATGCATGAATCATATCAGGAAACTTCATGGCATCGCGAACAAAGAAGATCTTCAAGTTATTACCTACGAGATCCCAGTTTCCTTCCTCTGTGTACATTTTCACAGCAAAACCCCTAGGGTCCCGTGCCGTTTCAGGTGAGTCTTTTGCTCCTGCAACTGTTGAGAAACGAATCATAAGTGGAGTTTGTTTTCCTGCTCCTGAGAATACTTTTGCACGAGTATATTTTTCTACCGGTTCATCACCAACTTTACCGTATGTTTCAAAATAGCCGAATGCACCAGTTCCTCTAGCATGTACCACCCTTTCTGGTACTTCCTCGCGATCAAAATGAGAGATCTTTTCAATAAAATGATAATTCTCTAATGTAGCTGGACCTCGATTGCCGATTGTACGGATGTTTTGGTTATCCTCTACATGTCGTCCTTGGCGTGTTGTCAATATCTCACGTTCTTTATGTTCTTTGTCTGTATGATGTTTATCATGACGTTCTGTCAAAATGATAGCCTCCTGTATATGAAATTATACTTGATTGAGTACTTTCTTCTATATTCAGTATTCCCAAATAGAAGTATAATATGTTCACTCCTTCATATCAGATGTAGTATAATCGTGTTATTTCTTAATGGTCGTTTTTTTATGATCTTTTTTTTAAAATATGAATCAATATAAAAACGCATCCCGATATCGTTAGGATGCGTTTGTATGTTACTCGAAACGTTCTTTCATTTTCTCATGCACTTTTTCTTCAATTTTTTCCACTCGTTCGTCTTTTAATTTACGAACTGGTTTAGGATGAAACCATTCTATGACGCCATTGCGGAATGTTCCTTTATACTCTTCACCTTGAATTTTTAATTTAAACATATGCAATTTACGGGATTGGTTATTTTCCATCGGTTCGATTTCAATATCGTCTGTATCATCTCTTAAACCATGTTCACTTAACAATTCATACACTTCACCCTCAATGGCATGAAGTTTGCGTTCATTTACCACTTGTTGTGGATGTGGATTCAACCATTGGATTACACCATCGTAATAATCACCCTTGTATTTTCGTCCATCAATTACCAACGTAAACTGGTGTCGTTCATGCTGCCTGTATTCAAATTTCGGTTCCACTTCAAAATGATCAACCAGTGGAAACACCTCCTATTGCTTTCTAATTATTTACTTAAATGATATTTAACCTATTCCCGTTTCAAGGAAAAGTATACCTAGCTTATGTATTTTTTCACGAAAAGTCAAATAAAGCCTTATTCATTTACATTCATTCCATTGTATTACACGATCAGAAACCCTTTGAAGTAAATGAAGATCATGACTAATAACTAAGATGCCTATCTGACGCTCTTTCGCTATTTCAAGTAAGATATGCCATATTTGTGCCTGAGTCACGGCATCGAGCATTGTTGTAATTTCATCTGCAATAAGATACTTAACATCAACAGACAATGCACGCACCAAACTAAATCGTTGTAATTCTCCACTTGATAATTCACTTGGCCAGCGTAACAACCATTCTTTTTTCAAACCTAACGCAGCAACTAAGTCCAGTTGCAACTCTCCAACTTCTCCCAACATCTGACGCATTCGCCACTTTGGGTTCATAACATTTTCCGGATGTTGCCAAATTAATTGTACTGGGTGGAGAGAGGTTTTAGAAATAGGTTTACCACCTATCATTACCTTCCCCTTTGTCGGCTTTTTGTATCCACTCATAATTTGTGCCATCGTCGACTTGCCAGAACCACTTGGTCCATATAATCCAACGACTTCTCCCGGAGAGATTGTCATCTCCACATCTTGAAATAAGGGTGGAGCCTTCGGATAATGATATGTTAGATCTTTCACTTGTAATAAACTACAATTTCTTGCTGATTGTTCCGTGTCAGCTTTATCTATATGATGTAATCTTGTAGATAAAGTAGGGGCAGTAAAACTATTTTCAGGCAAAGCATTCCAAAGTGCTTTCGTATAAGAATGGTTTAATTTTTCCCCTTTCCCTGAAAACTGCTCAACATATGCTGTTTCTATTGTTTCACCTTCTTTGAAAACAACAATTTTATCCGCTATTTGTAAAGCAACGCCAATATCATGTGTAATGAACATCATACCTTTATCTTTTGTTACCAATTGCTTCATCTGTATAATGGTTTCCTGAAGTACATGGGGATCTAACCCTGGCGTTGGTTCATCTGCTATCATTAACTTCGGCTGATTTCCCAATGCTGTCGCAACCAAGACCCTCCGTTGCATACCACCAGATAGTTCAAAAGGATATTGTTCCCCTACTTCTTTTGGTAGACCTATATTTTGAAAAAGCGCTTGTTGAACATTTCGTTTATTTTTACCTTTTATAGCCGTTTGCACTTGCTTTCCCGTTTTTATAAGTGGATTCAGCGCATGAACAGATTGCGGAATAAGAGAAATTTCCTTTCCACGTAATACTTGTTGACACTCTTTTGTTAATGCCTCTCCTTGATAATTCAGTTTGCCCTTTGTTTGAGCATGTTGTGGGAGAATACCTAAAATAGCATCTGCTAACAAACTCTTTCCAGAACCACTCGCACCAACCACAGCGACAATCTCGCCTTCGTATATTGTTACATCTAACTTATGTATTACTGCTAATTCTGCTTCCTTCCATCCTTGCTCATATTGACGAAAGGTTAATGAAAAGTCACTTACTTCCAGTAAAGGTATGTGTGTGTTTTGACTCATCTGTTTACCCCCTTTGTCCATGAAACGGATCAATTAATCGACGTACATTTCGGCCAAGTGCATCAAAAATACCAACCATAAAGAGCAAGGTCAATCCAGGAAAGAATGCTAACCACCATAAACCAATTGATAAATATTGCATCGATTCCGATAAAATAATACCGATTGCCGGACTTTCGGAAGATAGACCGAACCCTAAAAATGTAATCGCCGCTTCATGTAAAATGGCATGTGGAAATAATAAAATAAAACCAATTAGGAGCTGTGGAATCAAATGAGGTAGAAAATGATGCGTCGCAATCCATATTTTTGATTTCCCTAACTTTTTGGAAACAGCAACATATTCCGCTGTTTTAACTTGCATCACTTCAGCCCGTAATAACCTAGTTAATGCTGGCCAATGGGTCAATGCAAGACCAATGACAACTCCTTTAAATCCACCACCAACTGCGAATGAAATTAAGATTAATGTGACAAGATGTGGTACACTCAGAAATAAATCAATCAACCAAGTGACGATATTGTCAGCTACCTTACTCCAAGAAGATAGAACACTTAATAAAAGAGCAATGAACGTACTTGAAAATGCGGCTAAAATTCCTACACCAAAACTCAATGTTAACCCTTTAAGTGTTCGAAGCAACATATCTCTACCTAACCAATCTGTTCCAAATAAATGGCGAAGAGAAGGTGCTTGATTCTTTTCCATTAAATGAATGCTGATTTTCTCAGGATCAATGAATATACCAGTACTAATCATTACGAGCAATAGAACGAACGTGCTAATTAATATACTGATTGTCCGTTTTCTTATATTCATTTTTAAACGGGGAGTAGCTCGTTCAACCATTAAATCCCACCATCCCTTCTAAGACGTGGGTCGATCAGTCGATATAAAAAGTCGGCCAATAAATTTCCAACAAAAACAAACACGGTACTACATAAAACAATTCCTAATAATAATGGCACATCATGACCTAGTCCAGCTCGTACAATTGCCTGTCCTAGTCCTGGATAGGAAAATACTTGCTCTGCAATGATTGCACCGCCAAATAATTCCCCAAATGAAGCAAGGTGTAATGAAATAGCCGGTAAAGAAACATTTCGCAAACCATGCCTCCAAAGCAAAATCAGACCTGACTCTCCTTTTGCTCTAGCAAAGCGAACATATTCACTTTCAAGGATTTCGATTAATTTCTGTCTTGTATGCAAAGCCACATTAGCCACACCTAATATACTTAGTGTTAGGGCTGGCAGTATTAAATGCCGTAATCGTTCAACTAACGACACATTTTCAGCTAGAATACCTGCTGGGGATCCAAGACCAATCGGAAGCCACCCAAGCCAAACCGAAAAAAACATTAACAATAAAAGCCCGACCCAAAAAGCTGGGGTAGATGCAAGTGTAAAACAGTACCCTTTAATCAAACGATCTACCCATGTCCCTTGCTTCATTCCTGCAAGTACTCCCAATAAAAACCCTAATACACCAGATATAGTCCATGCGACCGTCATCAATGCAAGCGATGCTATGAATCGTTCGCCAATCACACTAACGACCGGACTGCGATATAGTAAAGAAGTTCCAAAATCTCCTTGTACAACAGCTTTCCCCCAATGGAGAAACTGTTGTACTTTTGGTTCATTGAGTCCCCAATATGCAGCAATATTTTCACGCTGCTCTGGGCTTACTCTTGTCATGTCAGCTCCGATATACGATTGAACAGGATCAACAGGTGAAAAGCTAATAAGTGTAAAGGATAGAATGCTAACAGCTATTAATAAGGACGCTAACTTAATCGCCTTACTAAAAACATATTTGGTCATTGTTTGTAAATGCATGCATGCTATCCCTCTTTCTTTCTATAAATTTAGATCATTCAATTTTTACTCATAAACGTTATTTTTTGATCAAATTCTATTCTTTCCAATGCCACTCATTAATAAAGTCTGTCATCGGCCAACCATGTCCGTGTGGTTGAATTTTTTGATCTCCTATTTCTAAATTTTCATTGACATAATAGAGATGCGTTAAGTTGACAAGCCAAACCCATGGCGCATCACCTTTAGATGAAAATCCTGTTTCCCCGTCCCATTGGGCTTTCTTCCAATGTTCATTTGCTTCTTCAAGTGTTGTCGAACGTATCGCATGTTCCATATGTTCATCGACAACATTGTTTGAGTAATAGTTTGTATTATAAAATCCTTGTCCTCTGGTGTCGCTACTATATATATTATACATCTCGATCGGATCATGACTTCCCCATCCCATCATGGCAGGAGTAGAATACATTAAATCTTCTAAATCATTCCAGCTTTTATCTTTTGTTGTTATTTTGATACCTAGTTCTTTGATTTGATCAACTACGGCAAGTGAAAGGGATTGTCGAATCTCATCTCCTGATGGATATAATAAATCAAAAGATGCCTCTAAACCATCTTTTTCCCTAATACCTTCCCTGTTTTCTTTCCAACCTGCATCATCTAATAATTCTTTCGCTTGTTCGATATCATTATCTGCTACTGCTGTTTCTTCATTCCACCATGGTAAATTGTCCGCTATAGAAGATGCTTCTGTACCGTATCCATCTAACACACCTTCAACCAATGCTTTCCGATCAACAGCCAAATCAATCGCTTTACGAATCGCTTCATCAGCAGTTACATCATTTCCGATTGGAACTCCGTCTTCAGTTTCTTCTCCCGCCTCAACATAAGGAAATACAATTCCTCGATTATCAACTGTTTCTAGCTCAACTAGTTCCATACCCGGAACATCTTGTGAAGCAAAACTTGGAGTAACAGCAACAACGTCAGCCTCACCGGCTTTAGCTGCTGCATACGCTGCATCTTCTTCTAGGAAAAGAAAGGTTAACTTATGAAATTCAGCTATTTCACCATAATAATGTGGATTTGCTTCCACAATTAATTGCTGATCTTTATCCCATTGTACTAATTGATAAGGTCCTGAACCAATTGGATTTTCATTGTATGTATCATCATATGCATGTTTTGGAACAATTCCTGTCGTAGCAAGCAATGTAATGAATGTAGAATCAGGC
>JAPFCO010000063.1 GCA_026169505.1 Pseudogracilibacillus sp. | reverse complement strand
TACTGCTTTACTTGTCGGATAATCCGGCCCGTTGATCGTATTACCTAAAGATAAATTCATGACATCGACCCCATCACGAACCGCTTCTTCCATTGCTGCCATCACTTGAATCGTTGTGCCCATCCCACCAGGACCTAATGCACGATAGGCATAGATTTCTGCATCTGGGGCAACCCCTTGCATTTGCCCATCTGCCGCAATAATGCCTGCTACATGCGTCCCGTGCAATGTCGGTAAGTCATCTTTCGTTTCCATTGGATCATCATCAAGATCGACAACATCAAACCCGCCCATAAAATTATTACGTAAATCTGGATGCTCATAATCAATTCCTGTATCGATTACTCCCACTTTGATGCCTTTTCCCGTAAATTCAGTATCATTAATTTCGGCAGGCAACACGGCATTTAGATCAGATACTGGGGTAAACTCTGTTGTTGGATCTGGCGAGTTTATAGCCAATGCCGTGTACGTTTGTACAGGATAACTTGCAGTAATAAAATCTAATTGCACTACTTTTTTAATCGCATCTGGACTTCCCTTTACTGCAATCCCATGAAATAATAAATCATACGTTGCGACTACCTCTACATTAGGTAGATTCTTTTCTATGTATGCTGCATGCTCTTTTGCTTCTTCATCCACTTCTAAAATAAGTGATAGGTCCTCCTCTTCAGCTTGTTCACCAAAGTGCATGAATACAAAACTCAATAACAATAGATAGATCACTCGCATTTCCCCACTCCTTTTTAGCTAGTTTCCACTAAAAAAAGGAAGCTATTCGCATTAAAAAACCTCTCATCCATATGAGAGGTTTCATCTTTATATTATTTAGTCAATTTCATCAAACGGTTTTATTGTTCCCAACTACAGGTTGTAGCGACATAGCTAGTTTAGTTTAGAAAAGGATGAAATTAATTCTATTGTTAGTTCATTAATTGGTCATCTTCATCAACATCTACTTCGTGTACTCCTTGCGTATCATTATAATAATACGCTGCACCAAGTCCACCTTCACTGATCATTGACTTTTTAGCCATTTCTACCTTCTTTGATTCATCTTGTGGATCTGCTAAGCTTTGATCATTGAAATAATGGGCTTCCACAGCCATACCACCTTCACTAATCATCTTGGAAATACGAGTCTCTAAGTCATCGCGTCTACGTTTATACTCTTCAGAAC
>JAPFCO010000049.1 GCA_026169505.1 Pseudogracilibacillus sp. | reverse complement strand
GTATTATGAAATTGATTAAGCTGGCTGTTAAAACATCGGAATATATTCCGGAAATACAGAACTTATTCCGATAATTCGGAAAAACTAAAGTTGATGTTCGTTTATTTTTTCATATAAAGTAGATAGACTAATACCTAACTTCTTGGCAACTATCTTTTTATCAGTTGTTGTTTGTAATGCTTGTTTAATTGCTTGTTTCTCCGCATTTCTAACAATCGTTTTTAAATGGGTATCGCTCGATGCTGTATCCGGAGTCACCTTAGGAATTCTCGGTAAATCCTCCCATTCGATCACCTCTGAATCCGCTAAAAATATTGCTGACTGTATCATGTTTTCTAATTCGCGAATATTACCTGGCCAAGTATAATTCTTGAATAATTGTTCCACCTCAATTGAAAAACTAGTAACCCGTTTTCCAGTGTTCTTCGTTATTTTTGTTAATAAATAATTAGCCAGAATGATAATATCTTCAGGTCGTTCGCGTAATGCAGGTAAATGGATGTTCATCATATTGATGCGATAATATAAATCTTCGCGAAACGTATTCTCCTGAACTAATGTATATAATGGTAGATTTGTCGCAGCAATGATCCGGACATTTGTTTTATATGAAGCTGATCCGCCTAATTTCTGGATTTCACCTTCTTGAAGGACACGGAGTAATTTAACTTGTGAGCTAATTGGCATATCACCAATTTCGTCCAGAAATAAAGTCCCTCCATTGGCTAATTGAAACTTTCCTTGTTTACCACCTTTTTTTGCATCGGTAAAAGCCCCTTCTTCATATCCAAATAATTCGGATTCAAATAGATGTTCTGGTATAGCCGCACAGTTTACAGAGATAAATGGTTTATTACCACGATTGCTCAATTGATGGATGCTGTGAGCAATGAGTTCCTTTCCCGTACCACTTTCACCAGTAATCAATACGGTTAGGTCACTAGGGGCTATCTTTTTCATGTTTTCTTTGATCGCAAGAATAGCATCCGAGCTGCCGATAATATCATGGATAAAATATTTAATACCAGTTTGTTGTTTTAATTGATTTTTATACCATTGTATTTCTGCAAGGAGATGACGAATTTCACTATTTAGAGTTGATAAATCATGCATGTCCCGAAATAAAACGACACCAACAGACCCAACTATTTTATCGTTCGATATTAAAGGTATTCGGTTAGCAATCATATAATTTCCACGAATATATTGAGGCCGGAACATTTCAGCTTCTTGTGAATTAACAACAGTGTGCATACGTGTATTTTCAATGACTTCAGTTACATGTTTTCCAATTGCATCCGATTGCTTCACTTGAAGGAAGCGACAATAATTATCATTTAAGTGAGTGATGATACCGTCTGCATCGACGATGACGAGACCGTAAAAAAGTTTTTCTGTAATTGCTTGGATAATTTCATCTTTATAATGATCGATCATATATATTAAGCTCCTTTATCCATGGATTGATTGTCGGTTGTTGTTAAATTATAGCATATTGTTTTTTTGTGTGAAGAAAAGGAAAGTTCTAATAGGTATTTACTCTTACAATCTTGACCTAGGTCAATTCATTTTAAGCTATATTAACTTAAGCTATAGGTAGAAGGAAAGGGAGTGAGGAAGATGCAATTATTCATTCATCAATACCGAAATCAATTAACCGCAATTTCGTTTAGTTTGATTGTAGTAGCTTTTGTATTTGGCGGGGATGTAAAGAGCGCTTTACTCATTATGGCTACGGTGCTGGCAAGTATTCCGATTTCAATTAAGGCGATTCAAGCGGTAAAAATGAAGACATTTAGTATTGAATTATTAGTGATGATTGCTGTCATAGGGGCTTTATTTATTGGCGAATATGTGGAGTCGGCGATTGTTACGTTCCTCTTTTTATTTGGTGATTATTTGGAAGGACGAACATTAGAAAAAACTCGTTCATCCTTAAGAGAATTAACCGATATGGCTCCAGAAGAAGCGGTAGTAATTCGCGAGGGGGAGCAGGTAACGTTACCGGTGGATAAGGTTGAAATTGGTGATCGTGTCATGATCCATTCGGGGAGCAAAATTCCAGTCGATGGGAAAATTATTACAGGTCAAGCGTCCATCATTGAAGCAGCGGTGACAGGGGAGTCTATGCCTGTTGTAAAACATGTCGACGACTCCGTATTTAGTGGTACAATAGTAGATAGTGGGTATATGGAACTGGTGGCAAAGAAGGTTGGCGATGATACGACATTTGCGAAAATGATTGAACTTGTTGAAGAGGCGCAAGAGTCTAAGTCGAAAACAGAGAAGTTTTTAAATAAATTTGCCACTATTTATACTCCGGCAATCGTTGGCCTTGCTATACTCGTCTATTTACTTACTAGTGATTTGCATATTGCGATTACCTTTCTCGTCATTGCTTGTCCTGGTGCATTAGTCATAGGAGCGCCAGTGTCGAATGTGGCCGGAATTGGGAACGGGGCGAAAAATGGTGTCCTTATTAAAGGTGGGCAAGTGATGGATTCACTTTCGAAAGTGGATACTGTCGTGTTTGACAAAACAGGGACACTTACTAAAGGACAGCCGGAAGTAACTGATGTGCAAGTTTTTACAGATGAGGATGAGGCAACTATATTCAAATTAATTGC
>JAPFCO010000409.1 GCA_026169505.1 Pseudogracilibacillus sp. | reverse complement strand
TAGGAGTGAGCCATTCTTTCGTAACAGCTGACTGTAAGGTAAGGGAACAAACCATTTCCGGATAGGCAGCAGCAAAATATATACCGCTAGGACCTCCCGCAGATATAGCGACAAGATGGACTTGCTTAACATGTAAATATTCTAGTAACTTCATATAATACGCACACGCAGTAGATAGACTTTCTCCTATTTCCTTCGATGTACCTCCATATCCTGCTCTTGAAGGAGTAATCAAAGAGAACCCATTTTCTAATAAAGCTTCATAGCCAAACTCTTCATGACAATTTGAATGTCCACCGTGCAAGATAAATATAGGTGTACCTTCACCGATAATAGAATATTCAAGCGTTAATCCGTTGACAAAAAAATTACCTATTCTTCGCTCCATGAAACAACCCCCTTTTTATAAAATGAAAGACTTTTAGGTTATTTAACTGTTCCAATAAATTCAAGCAAAGAATACTTACTTCCGTAAAATCTTCTCCATCGCTTTTCCCTTTGCTAACTCATCGATTAGCTTATCTAAATAGCGAATTTCCTGCATCACTGGTTCTTCAATATCTTCCACTCGAACGCCACAGATAACACCTTTAATCAAATCCCGTGCAGGATTCATTTGGGGAGCTCCTGCAAAGAAGGTCTCAAAGTCAGTCCCCTTTTCCAACAATGTTTCTAACTCTTCTTGATTATATCCTGTTAACCAATGAATAATTTCATCAACTTCTGATTTCGCACGCCCTTTTTTCTCTGCTTTCGTAATATAATGGGGATAAACTTTTGCGACACTCATTGTATAAATCCGATGTTTCGTCATGAAATAACCTCCCTTACCTATCCGTTATCTAGCCTGATTATTAAAATTCAAGCGACTAATTACACCGAGTATAACATGTTTCATGCAATGTACGAATGTAAATTGATTCATCGTCTCCCAAGAATACATATCAGTTCGTGTTGTCTCATCTTTATAAAAAAACCTAGCAAGTTTGTCCATCTTATTGCATAACATTAAATAATATAGACGTACAATAAGATGGAGGTGTTTATACATTGCAATTGCAATTATTAAATTGGTTTCGCTATGTCATTGGATATGTGTTCATTGCATCAGGTATTGTGAAGTTATTAGTTTCAGATTTTAAAGAAGTTTTTTATAACTTAGGCCTTCCGCTTCCCCATACAACTCTTTTCTTTGTAGCAATGATTGAAATCATTTGTGGTGCACTTATTATTGCTAACATGTATTTAAAATACGCAACTCCTCTCTTGATAACAATTATGATTGGCGCACTCTTTATTGCGAAGCTTCCAATCCTATTCAATGGGGGAATTTTATCATTTGTTTTTGAGTCAAGACTCGATATTGTTCTATTAGTCTTCCTCATTTTCCTATGGCGTTATAAGGCGGAATTTTAGTAAGAAAAATACATTCAATCAGCTGATTTAATTTAAATGTATAGGTTCGACAGTAGATTGCTGTTAGATTGGAATATATTGATAAACAATTAAAGGATAAAAGATTTAGATTTTTAAAAATTAGATAAGAAGTGTTCACTGCCAAACTGTAGGAGCATTTCATTTGCAATTGTGGTCCATATTTTTTATTATCCACTATTCGAAATTATTTGCAGAAAGTGATTTTAAAACTTGAAAATTTGTCATACCTTTCACTATTTTATATTTGCTTTCCTCAATCACTTGTTTAAGCTAAGGATTTCTTTCTACTTCGGATTTTATTGAAATTTCATCCTCTTCCTGTAGTAGAAGAGTGGCCTACTCGTCAATTCCAAAGGCGAATAAAAATTATGAAGAAGCACAAAAAAGTAACTCTTCATACAAATTAAAAGCCTAACGATACCTCTACATCACTAGGCTTTCATTTCTTCTATCCCATTAATTTCCTCGTATTTCTTTTGGACGGAAGCCATTTAAATCATTAGCAAATCAGAGGACGACCCAAATCTAACAAGCAATACTTCTTGATTTTTATGTTCAACCATCTCTCATTATGCTTTCTCATTCAAAGTGGCCGATGACAAATAAGCGATGTTATCCAACTCAAAATCTCGCTCATCCACCATATAGCGTCTAAAGAAGTCCAAATCGATTCCCGTCATTCGGTGGAAAAATTCAATATTGACCATCCAATCCTTTTCCACCATCATGTGCATATCGATTAACCCTTTTTCAGCATTCAAATCAATAATTGATTTTACTTTTTGTGGTCTTTGAATAGGAATTATTTCATCTAAAGGTTCCTTCTTTAAATAATCCCTTCGATAAAGACCTGCATAAAAATTGCGATGACTTTTTGCATCTAAAATCCCTAAATTTGCCGCTCGATATGCTAAAACTTGCAATGATGTTTTCCATTTCGTTTTTAAATCAGTATAAGCATCTGGATTGGTTGCCCGAGTAATAGTTTGAAACTCCAAAGTAAACGTTTCTTTTGGTAGTAGAAAAGCACTTGCAAATCGATTCGCTTCGTGCTCAATTTCTTTATGTTCTTTTTTTTCTAAACTAGTAAATTCTACACGATAATGAAGTAATAAATGACCTAGTTCATGTGCCAAGTCAAAGTTTCTCCGGACTGCCGAACCTTTTAGATTTCCCAACACAATAAAAGGGCGTTCTTGAGCCGTCCATAAACTATATGCATCAGCATCTTCACAAAGTGCTTTTTCAAATATAAACACGCCACTTTTTTCAATTAAAAACATCAGCTGATCGTTTGAATCATCCTGAAAAGATAGTTCTTTTCGAGCGATTTTAGCTACTTCTTCTATCTGTTCTTCCCTATCTACACTCGTAGTATTTAAGTATTCAATGACTTTATCTCTTAGTTGAATAATTTTTTGTGTAGGATGCGTTAATTTTACCGTCAAGTAATTCACAAAACTATCCAAGAACTCAACATGCTTCGCTTCGGTCTGCGTTTTCGAAATGACTTTTATCACCTTTGAACGATAGGCAATATTCATGAATGGAATATTATTTGTTTTAAAATAGCGCTGCAGTACATCTATTTCATAAAAGTATTTACTTTTAACATCAAAAATAGATTTTAATTCATTAACAACCATCATTTTGGGTGATGTATAATTATTTTCATATTGCCAAACTGCCTGTTCCGTTACACCCAACATTTCAGAGAGCTGTTTTCGTGAGTATCCATGTAAGATACGAAGATTAGTCAAATTTTCACCAATAAACATCATACTTCTCCTTATTAAAAAAATTCCTTTATTTACTTTCTTCCTCTTCGTCAAAGATTCCAATGTCAAACGCTGCAGGATCGATCAATTCATCGACTAGTTCTGGAGCAATCACTTCGCGTTCTTCGTCAGTTAACTCTGCACCAGAGATATATTCCGATAAATCTTCTATTTCATATGCTATATTATTTGCGGGATTAGGTAAATAATGTACAATCTCAGAAATCTGAAAAGCCTGATCAATTTTATAAGTGAGCATATGAAACTCATCGTATTCCGATTTAAATATATTAAGCTCATCATTTACTTGATTTTCCGCTATATAAAATGAGAGTTGTACAGTACCTACACTTGCATTCCTTTGAGGTTGATGAGATGGAAATTCTAGGTTTTGATTAATTTTTGAAAGCTCATGAAGGTATGTGCGACGATGACCTTTTCCATTATTAGAAGGCAATATAGCGTCTGAAAAATTATTCTCATCAAAATAAGCTGCATTCTTAATTAAAAAAAGCACTTTTTTATCCCCTTGAATAAATTGCAAATAGTCCCATGTAAGTCCTGCCTTTGCCTTTTTGTATTCTATATTTAGTTCATCACTAATATCTGCTAATTTGCTTTCAATGAAATTTCCTTTTGTCCAAGCAAATGCAGAGCTGATTTTCATTTTTTCGTGACGGTCTTTCCGATGCTCAATATATTCACGGTAACCTTCTACAATAGCATTAACAATCTTTTTACTATGTACACTTTCAAATTTATATCCTTCCACATCTATCGCCCCTACTAGAGAAATATATTTATCTTTATCATAATACATTTCTAAAGAAATAGATATAAAATTTCGGTATATTTTTAAAGTTTATGTAAAAATATCGTGCTTTTGTTAAAGTACTCACAAGACATGATATTCATTTCCATCAAAATCCTTGCAAGGTGAACTGATATTACTAACACTATCTCTAGAACCAATATGTATTTCACATATTTTGAGATTATCATATACATTCGGTTTTTCATATTATACCTTCCATTATAAAATCGACTCAGTAGAATTAAATTTAAAATATCGGATGCAAAGCACGTTTGAGTGCATATATATAGGCTAACTATTAGAAAAAAGAGGATAAATACTCTAGTAAAAATCCTAGAGAACATAATTTTCTGCATCATAACTTTCCTATAACAGTGTCTATAAAACTTCTAAAATCAATATTGTATAATTAAAATACATGAATCAACTTAAAAAAAGTCTTGCGGACTCATCCACAAGACTTTTTTAAATAACCTATATAATATTATCTCGTTACACGATCATAAATTTCATTTTATTTCCCAAGCATGTCATCCACTTGATCCCTATTTTCATCAATCCACTTTTCGGCTGATTCTTCAAAAGAGATATCATCGACTTCGTATGCATACATCATTTGTTCTAAGTCGTCTACTTCAATACTCCAATTCGATAAGATGTCATATGCCTCTGGATGTGTTTCTTCAATTTCTTTATAGGACAGGACGTAGATATTATCGAACTTGAAATTTTCCTTTGGTTCTTCTAAAAACTTCAAATCATATTGGATGAACATCGAATGTGGACGCCATCCGGTAACAATAACTGGTTCTTCTCTACCAATGCTTGCATCCAGTTCACCTAGCATCGCGCCTTCACTAGAATAAGCAAGCTCATACATATCTAACCCATAATCAGTTAATACTTCTTCGGAAATATCTACAATTCCAGCACCTGCACCAATTGTATATACGGTTCCATTAAACTTTTCCGGATTCTTTTTAATGTCTTCAATCGAGTCTTCCTCAACATAAGATGGCACAGCCCATCCAAGCGGAGCATCAGTATAGCTTTCAGCAACCTTTATTAGTACATCCTCATATTCATCCCATAGTGCAGCTTCTGTATATGGAAGCCAAGCATCCATGAAGAAGTCAACCTCTTGTTCTGCTAATCCTTCAAATATAATAGGTTGATCCAGTAAAGAAACCTCCACTTCGTATCCCGCTTCTTCCAAAATTTGCTTGGCTATCTCTGTTGGAACTTCAGTACTTGACCAACCCGTCTGCCCAAATGTAATTGTTTCTTTTTCACCGTCACTATTCGATTCGTCTGTTGCATTCTCTTCTCCATTTTCATTACTACAAGCTGTAATGAATAAAAGAAAAATAATAGCAATTATTCCTAACCCTTTTCGCATGTTTATTTGTTCTCCTTTGGTTCTAAATTTTCATACACTTTTCGCATGTTTTCCGGTGTAAATTGTAAGGCATCCGCTTCCTTAAATGTCCAGTGACTATAATTTTTCCCGTTTAGCCTATCAATCAAATGGTTCGCATTGTAAATTTCTAAGTTATACACCCAATTCGCCATAATCATAAGCGATGCCATATGAGCACCTTCATTCGATGTTGCACACATATCCTTGATTAAATGCACGTTATAATCCTTAAAATAAGCATCAAACACTGTTGTCATTACGCACCCATCAGTCACCACTCCACCAATAATAAGGTTTTTTGCACCTAGACTGCGTAAAATTAAATCGAGACTTGTCTCATGAAAAGCACTCCAACGATATTTATCAACGACGATATCTTCAGCATTTGGTGCAATTTCATCTAGTATTTCGTGATTTTCATTTGAGGTACTATAATAAAATGGTGTCCCATCTGGAGTAATAGGCTCTCCTTTTGACAGACCAACTCCATCAAGTCTATTTATTTGGCGTGTATAAATAATTGGAATATCAGCATCTCTACATGCTTGAATAACATCCTTTGTATTGGAAAGAACATCATCTAAATGTTGCAATCCAAAATTACTTTCTTTTTGTAAATCAATCAGTATCAACACTGTTTCTTTTGTATTCATTCTAATTTCTCCTCTGAAGTAGGTTTCGGGAAATAATTGAAAATGTCACCCGAATCCATCGCATTTGCAATCCGCATTGTCCATTCCAAATAATCTTTTGCATGTTGTAATAACTGTAAATCTTCTTCCAACTCTTCTTTACCTGAAGTATCTTCTAACTCATCTGACAACTCCTGAAGCAACGGTTCTGAATGTTCAACAGCCTTCTTAATCAAATGATTTTCCTGTCGCATCATTTTTACAAAATAAACGATAAAGTTTCTGAAAAAATCCTTTTCAGCTATATAATGATCTTGCCGTTGACCCTTTTTCCATATTTTAGATACCATCTCTGTATCCATTAACTCCCGGACCCCGTTACTTACACTAGCCTTACTCATCGCAACATGGTCTTGAATTTCTTTTAGTGTCATAGGTGTTTTTGTGAAAAATAGCACACTATAAATTCTACCGACAGATGGAGATACACCATAAACCGTCATCGATTGTGCTATTGCACTTTCTAATATATCTCTCGATTCATTCAACGTATTATCTTGATGCACAATTAATCTCCTCCTTCCAACTATCTTGGTTTATTTAAATTAATTTAAATTATTTAAATTGAACTCATTAATCATATTATACAGTAAACATCGGAATGTCAACTCCCCTAGTATGCAAGTTTACCGAGAAGTATGACTACATGAAGGTAACAAACTTGTATAAAAGATTCGAAAAACCAAATGGAGTGGAATAATGTTTTACCTGTTATGAAGATGGCATTTTTCTATATCAATGCATTGATTCATACGATAGAAATGAAATATGATAATATAGATAGGTAAACTTTTAAAATAAGAATTTTTTATGATTATCATGTGGCCGTGCTGAGAGGGGCATTAATTTACATCGTGGATTTACTATTAATCATCTTGCCTGCATTTATTATTTTTGGGGCAGGTTATATCGGACAAAGATTACTCAAATTAGATATAAAATCAGTTTCAACGATGGCACTTTATTTAATGTTGCCATTTTTAACTTTTGATACATTTTATTCAAACGAATTAAACATGGAATATCTTTATATGTTCATTTTGAGTATCCTACTTACAATTGTACTCATCATCATTACGATTATTTGCGGAAGAATGATCAATGCAGATAAAGCCCATATGTCCGCCATCATGTTAGGTACTGTTTTTCCTAATAGCGGAAATTACGGGGCACCAATTGCGTTATTTGCCTTTGGAACTGCAGCTTTTAATTATGCAATTATTATTATGGTCATCCATGGCTTAATCCAAACGACGATTGGTATTTTCATTGCCTCATATGGTAGTGAAAAATCGACTACTGTAAAAGAAGCACTCATGAATGTCGTTAAAATGCCCGTTCTGTATGGGATTATTCTCGGTATATCATTTCAACTCTTACATATAAAATTACCACCTACGATAGTAGAGGGGATTAGCTTATTAGGAGCCGCTTCGATCCCGACCGTGATGTTAATTTTAGGAATGCAACTTACCGAAATAAAATCACAAAAATTCGAGTACAAATATATCAACACTGTCACCATTATTCGAATGATCGTATCGCCACTTGCTGCTGTCCTATTAGTCAGCCTGTTCCCAATAAATGATCTGCTAAAAAATGTTTTCATTCTTTTGGCAGCAATGCCGGTTGCAGTCAATACAACCATGTTAGCTGTTCAATTTGATACGAAGCCTAATTTACTATCCTTTACCACACTTATTACAACGCTCGTTAGTATACTGACGATTCCAGTGACGATATTTTTATTGCAATGATTGAAAACTGCGTATTAATTGATGACACATAGAAAGATCAACAGCCAAATTCCTCCTGATTGTCAGTGAGAAATTTGGCTGATCTGATATGCTTTCAAAACCGCTTCCGCCCGCATTACAAGCTTTTCTTACTTACCTATTCAAAAAAACTCTAAACGCCCCGCCTATTCCCCCATAAATAAGTATGGAGCTGTGGCAGAATACGCACATGGTTCAATTCCTTGTCAGTCATCACTTGGTCGATTAGTCGCTCATACCTTTCTATTAAATAGGCAAGCAACTCTGCTTGATCTGCCGTTTCCAGATCATCATTTCCAACTTGAAGGAATAACTCTACTGCAGGATATCTTTTGTGCACACTCCTTGCATAGTCCAAATCTTCATCATTAAAAATAACAACTTTTAAACTGAATGTCCCTTTTTGCTCAAGAGATAATGACTCAATAATCTGATCAAGTTTGGCAAAGTCTGTTTGCATCCCGGAACTTGGCGGCTTCGGCGAAACCGTTAGCTCATCGATTTTCGTAAACCATGGTTGCCACCTACTTCCTTGTGTCTCCAGTGCAATTTTAACGCTGTGGGTATGCAACAAATCAACTAGACTATCTAACTGAGGTAGTAACCCGGGATTCCCGCCTGAAATGGTTACATGACCAAAGTGGTCGCCACCTTCTTCGATTAACGCATCCAAGATTTCCTGCGCATTCATTTTTTGAATATTGTTCTTTTCCGATCCATCCCATGTAAATTTGGAATCACACCATGAACAAGAATAGTCACAACCTGCTGTCCGGACGAACATTGTTTTCTGTCCAATAACCATTCCTTCTCCTTGGATCGTCGGACCAAATATTTCAAGTACAGGAATTGTCATAATGTTGACGCCTCCTTTGGCCGATAAATACAATAGCTTGTCGGCGTTTCCCTTAAAAATACTTGTAAACATACTGGCTTATTTTCCAGCGTATCCAAATATGCTTGCACAATTTCATAAATGGTTCGTGCAACAACCTCCGTCGTTGGAAAATAGCTAGCATTCGCATCAGAAAATGCTGCATCTTCATTCAACACGCTATGATCAAAACGCTGGTGAATCAAATCCTTAATTGTTTTAAAGTTTACGAGAAACCCTGAGTCGTCAAGCGTATCGCCTACAATCGTAATGTTAGAAAAATACGTATGTCCATGTGTATGCTGACATTTACCAGCATCAGTATGTGGAACATAGTGCGCCGCGGCAAAATGGAAATCTTTATGTAACTCATAGACAAAATGATGAGGGGCAACTGGATACATTTGATGCATCATAATATGTTCGCTCCCTTTTTCATTGATTCATAGCCAACCATTGCTTTTTGATTATTCATTTCATTTCCCTCTCTTTTACAAGATCAAGAGATTCGGGCATCTTCACATCAAAAAAACAACACAAAAAGGAGTGCTGTTTTACTCTCCTAGTTTTTTATCGAGGGATGGAATTACGAACCTCTCCTGCCAATATGCAGATTCTTATATTAATATGAACCAATTCATCATTACCAAAAACAGCCGCAACATTACAACAAGACTACAGGTTTTAGCGTTGCGACGACAAATCCGCATGATGAAATTGATTTGTCTATACTTTAACATACTTTTCCTTATGTGACGATGAGCTAAGTTAAAATCAACCCACTTTTTCGGCAATATGTCTTACCGGTTTGCTTTATATTTAACTACCTATTAATTCAATCCAAAAGATTCATGAAACGTTCATTCCTTAGTTGTTTAATTCTACCAATCTGTATTACTATGATAATGGGAGGGGTTAACATGGAAAATGCTTATAAAAATATTCTTGTTGCAATTGATGGATCTAAAGGATCGGAAAACGCTCTAACTAAAGCAATCAACCTAGCAAAACGGGATGGGGCAACACTTCATCTTGTCCACATTATGGAATACTATAACTTCGCTGGCAATACAGGAGCGGTTAAGAAAACGCAGGAAAAATTGGGGAACGAACTCCTTGAAAAGAATCGCAAGCATGTGCTGAATTACGGGATAACAGAAGTGACGACGAAGCTTGAGTTTGGGAATCCGAAATCAATCATCCCTAAAAAAATAGCGGGAGAAGTTGATGCAGATTTAATTGTTTGTGGTGCCACTGGACTGAATGCCTTTGAACGAATCCTTGGAAGCGTTTCAGCAAGTATCACTCGCTCCGCTCTTTGTGATGTATTGATCGTTCGCAATGCCACAGATTGATCGGACTATTATAAAGGGTAAAAGCTTGGCTTATCACCAAATTGGTATAAGCCTCTGTCTTTTATTTCACAACTACGCCTTTTGCTCCAGAGCACTCGTGTTTGCTCATAACCATCTACCATTTCATAATTCCAGAAAACATCAGTAAAAATAAACTGTCTTAAATAATGGACAAGTTACATACAATCTATATCAAGTAGTCATGCAATATGATGTAGAGAGGGGATTGGATGAAAAAACTAACTCCCGTATTTTATGTTTCTTTCAGCTTATCGATTATGTTTATATTGTGGGGTGCATTTGCTCCGGGTCATCTGGAGAGTGTCGCAACAAATTTGCAGACTTCTTTGCAAGTGAAGTTCGATTGGCTCTATCATCTGATCGTCGGAATGATCCTACTATTTGTTATTTATCTAGCCTTTTCAAAATATGGAAAAATTAAGCTTGGTAAAGATAATGAGGAACCAGAATATAGCACATTCAGTTGGTTTGCGATGTTATTTAGTGCTGGAATGGGAATTGGCCTTGTATTTTGGGGAGTTTCCGAACCACTGTCTCATTTTTACGAACCACCAATTGGAGAGGCACAGTCGCAAATTGCGGCAAAAAATGCTCTTCCTTTAACTTTCTTTCATTGGGGGCTGCATCTATGGGCAATTTATGCACTCGTTGCTTTAGCATTAGCCTATTTTAAATTCAGAAGAAATTTACCTGGTACCATTAGTGCAACATTTTATCCTTTACTCGGAGAATATGTAAGAGGGCCTGTGGGGATAATGATCGATACGTTTGCTGTGCTCGCTACTGTTTTTGGGGTTGCCACATCCCTTGGTTTTGGGGCAATACAGATCAATGGTGGCCTCCATTACTTAGATAATAGTATTCCTTATGGATTCAGCACACAATTCGTCATAATTATTGGTATTACATTTTTGTTCATGATTTCGGTTCTTTCTGGCATTGAAAAAGGAATGAAGTGGATGAGCAATATCAATATGATCCTAGCTATCTTACTATTATGCTTTTTCGTAAGCTTCGGGCCAACATCATTTTTATTCCAATCTTTTGCTACGTCATTAGGAAGGTATGCAGCACTTCTTCCAAAAATAAATGTCAGCCTTGCTCCCCTTAGTCACAATGGGAGTCAATGGATTCATCATTGGACCGTTTTTTATTGGGCATGGTGGATTTCGTGGTCCCCCTTTGTCGGTTCATTTATTGCTCGTATATCAAAAGGCCGAACCATTCGGGAATTTATCATTGGCGTATTGGCTGCCCCAACCGTGTTTTGTGCACTTTGGTTTACTATATTAGGTGGTACCGGAACCTATTTCGAACGCTTTGGAAATGGTGGAATATGGACAGCGATGAATCAAGGCATCCATGCAGAAAATGCTTTATTTGCGACGCTAAGTCAATTACCGTTCAGTACCATCACCATCATTGTATCCATCATCTTAATCGGTACTTTTTTCATTACATCCGCTGACTCGGCAACATTCGTCATGGGCATGCAAACAACAAACGGCATGCTTCAACCACCCAATCAAATAAAAGCTATTTGGGGTATTATTCAAGCAGCTGCGGCCGTCGCCCTACTTTGGTCAGGCGGGTTAAACGGACTGCAATCTGCTGCAATTGCCTCTGCCTTTCCGTTTGCAGTCATTTTAGTTTTTATGATGATTTCTTTACTTAAAGGATTACGGGAAGAAAGAGGTAAGTGATTGTCGTATGAAAACGATACTAGCATCAAGCCGAGGTTACTCTATTAAAAGGCAATAATAAACTAAGAGTTCCCGCAGCATATCCTACGATTTGCCAGTATAAAAGAGTGTGTAGGAAACCCTACACACTCTTTACTTTCCCCACTTATCACTCTACATCCAGGTACCATTCAGATATAATCTTTCTGACCAATACATCACTAGAAGCATTAGAAATGTAATTCTTGTCAATTAACCCACTTGAGTTAATATGTGTATCAAACATCCTTTTAGCCCATTCATAATCTTCTGTCCAATCGGGATTCTCTCTTGAGGTATCAGTTGCAGACTCTAACCGGTGAATGATTATATCTTCTAAGCCTATTACATACACTTTTAATTTGTTTGGTAACTCTAGCTCAATAACTCTTTCCTCGCTACCATTTAAATAATTAGCTGGTATCTCTATGGAAATTTCTAGTTCCCTATGGAGCCAGCTTCTACCCATTTTTTCGAAGCCAAGTTCATTAATTAAGAGGTCATTGAACGCTTCTCGTCCGTCCATGACTAGGTCTATATCATAGGTTGTGTAATTGTTCTTGGTGTATATCTCGGGCAGACAATCCACCTACTATAATGGGTCTTATCTTCATTTTAGAAAAGTACTCCGTTATGATAGCAAAAAAATAAATCATTCGGTCATTTTTAGTTTATGTATATAATGCATTGAATTTATCCTTAAGATCATTCAGCTGGGTCATAATATATTTTCCTCTCATCTAAAATAACAAATTTGCCTTCCCTCTTAGCTCTTTCAAGTGTAGCTTTTGTTATTTCAGTGAGAGCCTTTATTTCATCTTTGTCTCTTCTTTTTTTGCTTTTTAAATAAATTTTGTTACTTCTCTTTTTAGCTAATTGATAATTAATATTTTTTCTATTTTTATCAATGTTTTCGTTTATTTCATCGATCGTAAATTTTCTCAATCGCCACACCTCCTTGGCATTAAATCATTACTATATGTTAATTTATTCATCTTATCATCTTGTTATCCTTAATATATCACTATTTAAAGTGCGTAACAACATACAAACAGAACAATTGAGGTTAACGATGCATTTGTAATGATTAACATTCGTTTATACTTCTACTCTATAATAAAAAAACCTGTAGGAAACCCTACAAGCCATTTTTTCTCACACTATATTAAAACTGCACCCAATGGTTTCGTATTGCCATCACAGCAGCCTGTGTTCGATCATGTACTTTCATTTTTTTAAGGATACTACTTACATGGTTTTTTACCGTTTTTATACTTATATCCAATGTTTCTGCAATTTGTTGATTCGATTGACCGTACGTTAATAGTTGAAGAATACTACGCTCACGTTTCGTTAAAAAATGAGCAATACGCTTAACTGTTGGCCCATCTTTTACTGTTTGTATCGCTTGAATGAAAGATGCTTTTTCCATCTCCCTCATTAAAAATCCGTGAACATGTGGATTTGTTTTGATAGCTTTCGTAACAATATACTCTTCCCCTTGATCCGCAAGCACAATTACTTTTGTATCTTTATTATGTAAGATGCTTTTTAACTCCTCACGATTTTCCATGAAGATATTTATATCAATTAAGATGATATCGAAATCAGAGAGAGCTAATACTTCTTGTAATTTATCAAATCGATCCCTAACAATAACATCCTGGAACGATTCATTTGCATCTAAAATTAACCTTATTCCTTCTCGAAATAATTGGTGACGATCAATCAGAATGATTCGAATTTTTTCTGACATAAATTAATCTCCATTCTACTAGACTTTAATCAAAAATATTACCCTTCAATGATGTTTCTATCTGTTGTTACACAGCATCAAGTTAATGTCTGGATAGTGTACGGAGTATGCCATCATCAATTAAAACAGTATTAAAAAAACACGCTCTTGATCCATTAATACTTCCGATTGTTAGAGATAGATTCTCTATGACTAGATATAGCAACACATCAATCGTTCCATTCTCCTATCACTTTCGCCTTGTATCTTAAACAAACATTTGAATAGGTACTTCGACCAATGAAACATGGCCTTTAATGAATAATTATACCTATATTTTTGTTGTTTGGCAAATACGAAAACTAGTTACAACATCCTCACTCCTGATCAAATTAAAAAACTTTAAAAAAGGATCTAGCCCCTATCCCTAAGCATTTTCATTCCTTCTATTTTCTCTATCACTTCGTTATTTACTTGCTGCAATACTTCTTGATCTTCTCAACCTATTTCTGCGATCACCCCTATCGATAGGATAGTTTTGATACGAATGATGAAATGGACTCATCTAATGAAAAAACATACATTCATTTCGTTGGTTTTATTGCATTCCCCTTAAATAAGCTACATAATTAAAATAGACATAATTAAAAGATGTTCAACCAATCCAATATAAACAAACTAAGGATATTGCTAAGCTTCAGATGATTGTCAATCATACAAGCCCAGAAATAACGTTACACTATATCGGGATTACAAAAGAGGTAAGTGATCTAAACATTTTTTTATAAAGTGAGTAGTAAAACGAAGTGCAAATGTGGGACATCGTACATATAATAACTTGAAAAATCAAAGGAGTAATCCAATCATATGCCTAGAAAATTAAATCATGCTGAAAGAAAAGAACATATTGTTGAAGCAGCATTTGACGTTATTTATTATCATGGTTTCGAAAACACCTCATTACGAGATATTGCGAAACAAGCAGGATTATCTTTAGGTTCTGTTCAACATTTTTTCCCAAGACAAAGAGACATATATGCATTTGCAATGGACATTATCTTTCAAAGATTTGAAGAGAGAATGCAAAAGGTAGTACAGGTGGATCAAGATGCTTATGAAAATGCCGTTCGTATGATAAAACAGATTGTTCAAGTTCATACAGAAGTAGAAAGAATGGAAAATAATATATGGGTAAAGTTTACCTTAATGGCAACCATGAATCCAGAATACCATGAGTTACAGGAAAATTATCGAAAAGTAAACCTTCGTTTTGCAGAGGATATTTTAAGGATGCTTTATGAACATGGGCATATTACAAATCATATAAGTATTAAAGATAAGGCACATTCATTAATTATATTTGTTACCGGATTAGTATTTGAATCCGTCATTTATGCCCATTTATACAACGATCAAGTTGTTGAAGAAAAAGTCAAGGATTATTTAAGTAATCTCTGTAAGTAAATACATATGAACTTTAGAGTCACACACTGAAAGAAACATTACCATTGGATCCCCAAAATTTGCGTGGGATCCAATGGAGGATGCAAAGCTGTATCGAGATGAAAGTGATATATGGCAGGTGTTAAAAACCATTCCACGATGAACATCTTTTTACTTTCCAACGGACACATCCATCTGTTTCTTATTTTGTTACACGAAATAGTAATGACGGCTTGATAATCATTCGTTGTTCTTCAAATCATCAAACTTGTCCTGATTCATATCTATCCACTCTTGAGCTACTGCTTCAGGGTCTTCACCGTTATCGATTTTAATAATCATATCTTCCATATCAGCAATAGATATTGTCAACTCTTCTAGCAATTCATAGACATCAGGTATGTTCTCTTTGACATCTTTATGAACGATAGGATGAATCGAACTTCCATTGAAAAACTCTGGGTGTTCATTATTTGTCAGTATTTTTAAATCAAAATCACTGAACATGGAGTGAGGACGCCAACCATATAATAAAATTGGTTCATTATCATCAGTACTTGCTTTAGCGGCCGCAAGCATTGCACCTTCTGAAGAACTGATTAATTCAACATCGAGATCCTCATAAGCATCTATAAGCTCCTGTAATTCATCCATGGCAGGGTCGCCGTCTTCAATTGCGATAAGTTCATTGTTTACCAAATCTTCATTACCAATTAAGTCTTCCACATCATTGATATCTTCCATATAATTTGGAACCACCATACCCGCATTCGCATCTTCATAAATTGGTGTTAATTGTTCGATAGAATCGGAATGTTTCTCTAAATATTGTGTCTGTTGGGGATACCACGAGTCCATATAGATATCTATTTCTCCTGTTGCTAGACCAGCATAAATAAATCCGATATCTGCTTCTTTTATTTCAACGTTATACCCCATTTTTTCTAATAAACTCGCTAAGATTTCTGTCGGAGGGATCGTACTTGTCCAAGTTGTCAAACCTAAGACTACTTCCTGTTCCTCTACATTTTTCTCGTCATTTTCAGTTGTTGCACATCCCAACATTGTTAGTAATACTGTTATAACTATAAGCACTTTCTTCATTACAAAGACCATTCCTTTCAATTTTTCATCATCTGAGTGAATTTCATAATTACCCAAATCCGCATGATGAAATTAACTAATCTGTCCAAATATTAAAATACTAATCTATGTGTCATATAAATAAAATTACATGATCAATATTTATCCTGCCAATAATCTTCTCCTGCTTCTTCAAGCCATTGGACAATATAATCATTACCTATTCGGGATACCCCTAATTCTTGAATATAATAGATACATTCATCCAAATTTTCAGGATTTCCGGAAGCTTTGATTTTTACTTTATCATTCACGATATTACGTATTGTTTTTAAATTGTCAATTCCCGTATTGTCATAGGGGCCTACCATTTCATCAGTGTAATCAGCACTTCCAGTGGCATCATACCCTGTGGCAAATCCCGTGGCTTGTTTCACATAGTCAGCTCCGGAATCAATCACTAATTCACATGCTTTCGCTAACTCGTCCTGATCTTTAAGGTGAGGTGTCTCAATGATAACTTTAACAATACAGTCACTTTTTTTATTTTTTGCTGCTTCAACAACTTGGGTCAGTTCATCTAACACATAATCATAATCACCATCTTTAAAACGGGCTATATTCATTACAATATCAAGTTCATTCGCACCATTGTCAATTGCCACCAGAGACTCATGAATCTTGGTTTGTATCGTTTCGAATCCTAGTGGAAACCCAACCACACCACTAATGCTCGCTTTATCACCTATTATTTCTTTAGCTATAAGTACGTCACCAGGAAAACAACACAAGCAAGCAAATCCGTATTTAAGCACTTCTTGACTTCGTTTTTTTACTGATGATCTACTTCTACTCTGCCATAAAAGAGAGTAATCTATTCGCCTACAAAATTCTGTTTTATTCATCTCAATCATCCTTTTTCTTATTATGTTGGCTGCCAAGTATCCAGTCCACTCCATTAAACTTTTGTTTCCGGTAAGACTACTATCGATATATCCAACTTCAAACTCAGTGTAATACAGTTGACTTACAAAAGCAAGGAAGTGAATATATTTTATCTGATTATAAGCTATAAATAAAACAGTTAATTTGACTTTTCATATTTTTAAACGTTTTAGTAAGGAATGTTTTTGATATCACTAGCGTTGCAGGATACAAAATTAAATATTAATATTACCAAAATATTCACTAAATTATTAGGATACAAGAGGTTGTTCTTATTTATATTATTCGTTCTTGCTTCCGCAATAATTTGCTCGAAATTCCGCGTAAGTTGCCCTGTTCATCCGTTAAAATCAAATGGTATATTAATCGTATTGACCATGTTCCTGGCAGTACTTACTACGATCGAACAACAAACGTAATGCAAGGATTTTGTTCAATTGCTCGCTCAGCATCCACCACCTGTTACAAGATAATCCCCTTCGTTGTCGACTGTATTTGAATGTAAATTAAACAATACATAGCGAGGAACCTTTTCTAATATAATGATTAAATAATATATGAAACTATACAGAACACCTACATACTACCAACCAATCTTTCACTGCGACTTTCCTACGCTCTTCTATTAACCCCCCTTCTGTTTCAAACATATTATTTCTGTTAACTGCTCATTCTCCATAACTAATGATAGATTGTCTTCAACCCCTGCCTCACATAAAACGCACAAAAAAACAGATTGCTAGTCTCAACTAACAATCTGTTTACTAATTGTGTATTATATGCTAATTAATTAATTCTTCTAACATTACCGTTGAATGCTTTTTTCCAATATCCACTATTCATATTAGCGACTGCAACACCAGTACTAGATTGAGAACCAATGAATTGCCCGCCTCCTACATAAATACCTACGTGAGCAGCTCCACCTGGATTTGTGAAGAATACCAAGTCTCCAGCTTGTGCCTGACTATAATTAACTGCTGTTCCTGTATTAAGCAAAGCACCTGTCTGAGATGGAATTGACTTACCTGCTTGTCCGTATGCCCAAGATACAAAACCAGAACAGTCAAATCCACTTGGAGTTTTACCACCCCACAAATAAGGAGTACCCATTACTGATTTACCAGCACTAATTGCTGACCCGCCATTAGCAGGTCCTGGTTTTGGTTCCGGTTTTTTACCGGATGTATTGCTATTAGAATTCCCGCTTGCATTACTATTGGAATTACTACTTGCAGTACTGTTTGTATTCCCGCTTGCATTGCTATTGGAATTCCCACTTGCAGTACTGTTTGTATTCCCACTCGCAGTACTATTGGAATTACCATTTGTATTACTATTGGTATTCTCGCTTGAATTGCTGTTAGAAGTATTGCTTGTATGATTACTTGAGTTGTTTGAATCATTATTTGAGTTACCAGATGCTTGCTCTTCTGGTTCAGTCGTTTCAGCGGCAACTTCCGTAGTAGACTGTGTTTCTGTTTCACTTTCTTCTACTTCTGTCATTGCTGCAATTTCTGCTCTAATATCACTTTCTAAAGAAGCTAAACTGCTATCCTCTGATTCTAATGAAGCTTTCTTTTCCTTTAGATCTGTTTCTTTATTTTCAAGTGTCTTTTTCTTTTTATCTACTTCTTCAACTTGTGTAGTTGTTACATACTCAATCTCTTTTAAATCTTCTTTCACTACTTCTTGCTCTTTTACTTTCTCCTCAACCAATTCCATATCTTGCTGTTGTTCTTCCATCAATTCTTTATCTGCAGTAGCAATTGTTGAAGCTGCTTCTGTACGACTAAATAATTGTGAGAAATCCTCAGATCCTAAAACAACATCCATAAAATTAAGATTTCCACCATTTTCTTGATATGCTGCAATTCTATTTTTAAGAATTTCATTTCGTTCTTCAATTCGTGTATTAATTGTATCTATTTCTTCCTCATATACATCAATTTCTTCTTCGACTTTACCTAACTGCTCTTGATTCTTTGCAAGTACAGTTTCTAATGTTACTAATTCCTCATTTAAATCTTTAATATCATATAGCACATCTGCAATTTTAGATTCTGCTTTTGATAATTCTGATTTAACCTCTTGCCGTTCTGATTGAACTTCATCTATAGATTTCTCTGCAGATACTAATTCTGGCAGAAAAGCATAACTAAAAGTAACTAAGGCCATTGTGCTAATTGCGATTACAGTTTTTTTCAATTACATTTCCCTACTTTCCATATGACTATCACTTTCTTATGTATCATTAGAAGAGACTACATCCCTGTAACGCCATAAATAGTATATATATATGTCTATCATTCTATTATTTTCTCAATCGCTAATTAGTATAACATGGTTAAATGACAATCATGTTATGGTAATGTTACAGTAATGTTTCAACGTTCATTAATCGACGTAATATTCCGATCCACACATTTTTCTGTGTTATTTGCATTCAAACCCTCGATAATTCAGGATTTTTCACATGTGAAACTCATAGTTGAAAGAATACTATATAATTAAAAAGGCTTATTTATCAAAAAAAATCGGATACTTAATCATACCTATTGTCCCATCTATTTTTGGTTAATTTATTACATTTGAGTGAATTTCATAATTACCCAAATTAGCCACATCACTACAACATGTAGTTAAGAAAGTCCCAGCGAAACTACATGTTGTAGTGATGTGGCGCTAAATCCGAATTATGAAATTCACTAATTTATATGACATGTAAAAAAAGGTATATTTTACTATTACCTTCATCATCTTTTGGTAAAGTAGATACTACCGCTTCACTAAAAATAGCCTTGTCAGAGGTTTTCTCCCTCTAACAAGGCTATTTTACTACGTATCATCTACCTCACGCTGATTCAACCCAATTTTTTCAAATCTGTCTCTAAATGCCTTTTCTATCCCCATACTTCCCTACTAAGTGCCATTTTCCCCTAAACAAACACAACCTTTCCCTTAGCAAAAATGCATTTTCGACATCCGCCATTCAAAATTGCTCTCGTGCATAAATGAATCAAATTGCCTATGATTAAAGAACTATATCAATGAAGGAGGATAACTGCACGATGAAACAAGATTTTGAAGTTTTTTTTCAAGCGAACGAACGTCGTATCCATTTTCAAATGCATCGTCTAGGCATTCATGGGGATTGGTACAAGGAGTTTTACACAGAAGGGATTTTCGCTCTCTGGAAAGCATACCGCGAATTTGATGCAACACAAAGTAATCTTGGGACATTCCTGAACTACCGTATTCGCTATCGCCTCATCGATCTCATTCGGAAAAAGCAGCGTGAAGAAGAACAGGCGAAAGTTCACTTACAACATAGCATTACGGACATGACAAATGGCACTCGCAACCGTGGCTCTGACACAGCCCTTGTTGATATGCCAAAAATACCGATACCATTGGCTGACTCCCTGTTTTGGGAACAGATTCGCGAGCAATTAACCGACAAGCAATGGAAATGGGTTGAATACTTTATTATCGCTGATTTATCTGTACGCGAAATAATGGAAATTGAAAACGTATCCGCTGATGCTGTAAAAGGCTGGGGACAATCTGTACGAAGGAAACTACGCAATGATCGCGTGAAACAAGCATTAGAACAAATCATCCATACATAAACCACCATGATCCACACACTACCTCACGATTTATCAGAATGTCACATCCTTACAAAAATGGTGCATGCATAGGAAGAAAAGCACGAAGCAACATCATTGTTAAATAAAGGAAAGGAGTCGAAGAACAATCGAAATCATTCGTAATCAACAAAAAGATGCAACAACTATTTTACCAACCTACACCGCAACGAGTCAGACCAACATGATCCTACCTGCAAAACAGATTGAATATAACAGTATTGTCATAGAAAAGGAAGCTACTTACTGTGTAAACCAAACACCACTACAATGTATCAAAGCAACATGTGAAAAGAATTGGTCGAGCTATGAAGCAAGACGAGATGCAATCATGAAACGAACGAGTTTTAAGTACAAAATACCGATGATGCTTAGTAAGTTGCAGATGCTTTTTTCATTTCCAACTACTGGAACAGATCAATTTGCATGTGCTTGGATCTTTTTACACAACATTGCAAGCATTCATCAAGAAGGTGCTACAAGTTCCGTTACCTTTCACAATGGACAGAAAGTAATGCTAGATATTTCTTATCATATATTGACATCACAACTACAGAGGACTCAGAGTTTGTATGAGAATGTTGCTCGTACAAACTTCGATTAATGAAAAACTGATACTCAGATTCATCAAGATTTGCTGGATACTTTAATAGCAATTCATTAAAAAAATAAAAAAATAATTATTCGAATGATTAAACTATTGCATTAATTCGAAATAATGATAAAGTAGTTCATAATACCTAAAAAAGTAAAGGTGGTAATCAATATGGATTATGAAAGGTCAATTAATTTTTCCCATGATATTTTTAAACATTCATCAATTGAACAAACTCTTTTTTCACCAACTGCGGATGATCTTGGCGTCATCATTGTGTCTAGTAAGGAGAAAAACACCCACATATTACGCATTATCCAACTCCTATACTCTTTTCCAGAACAAAGTTACATTCCTGTTCAAGAATTAGCTTCCTTTGATTTTCAAACGTATGAGCAACTCAATGATTTCCTAGAAAATCTTCCTAACTTAAGCGGAATGGACATGCTATTGCTTTTAAACCCTCTCACAGACAACTCAGATATCCAAAACTAAATTGCAGGGAATTGTTGTATATTTAATTGATAATTGGCGGATGAATCTGACACTTTTGCAAAGTTGAGTACAAGTCATTGTAGGAGAATGAGCAATCGGTTCCGGACACGAGAGCCGGCTATATATGGATAATCCTTTGCATAATACAGGAGATCTTAGCCTGGTAAACAGCTTGTTATTAACTAGTACATTTTGTATCCACCTTCACCTGCTAAATATGCTTTCTCAACTGCTAGTTTAAATACTAAATCATACTTGGCCATACAAAACACCCCTAGAATTAGATTTTTGGTCTAACTCTAGGGGTGCATATCATCATTCTTTTCCACCTGTTTCTAATACACCCTTATGTTTTAATTGTTTGCACGCTAATTATTCATTACTGTGCTGCAATCATCATTTTTCTGTAACTTTTTATAAACTAAATATGCAGCTCCAGTAATGCCAGCATCATTTTCTAATTCAGCAAAATCTAATTGAGTTGCTTCACCAATTCTAGTCAAAGAATATTTCAGAAATGACTTTTTAATTTTATTTAAGAATATATCTCCAGCTTTTGACAAACCTCCACCAATAAGTATCTTTGATGGATTAAGTATCGTTGCAGCATTTGCAAATGCAATACCTAATGCATCAGCAACCCAATCAATTATTTGGACACAGTCCTCATTATCTTGACTAGCCAATATAAAAATATCCTTTGAAGTAATTTTATTATTTTTTTGATACATTTTCGCTAACTCACCTGTTGGATTTTTCAAAATGACATTTTCAGCATAACGAACAATACCATTTGCAGAAGCAATCGTATCAAGACATCCAATCCTACCGCAATTACATAATCTACCATGAGGATCAACAATTATATGTCCAATTTCTCCTGCCGTTCCATTAACTCCTTGTATAACTTCTCCATTCGAAACTATTCCGCTTCCTACTCCTGTCCCAAGGGTTACTACAATAAGATCATTAACAAGCCCTCCTGCTCCTTTCCAATTTTCACCTAATGCTGCAAGATTAGCATCATTCTCCACGAATACGGGTAAATTAGTTTTTTCATTAAAACGTCTGCCTAACTCAAAATTCTCCCATCCTATATTTACTGCTTCGTGTACGATTCCAGTCTTTGCATCAACGAAACCTGGTGCTCCAATTCCGATGCCCAATATTTCTTGATTATTTTTTATAACTGATTTGGATAAAATTGACTCCCATATATCATCAACAATGAACGCTCCATTATTGCTGATATTCGTATTAATATCCCATTTTGAATGAATGTTTCCCTGAACATCAAGTAAACCAATTTTAACTTTCGTTCCACCTATATCAATACCAATTATCTGTTTACCCATCCTGTTCACCCTTTGCAATCTATACATTTAAATTATCAAAACAGTTTTGATAAGCTCCCAATATTATTTGGTAATCGAAAATGTTAAACTATTTTGATAGCAAAGAACCAGCGGATTCATCGATGATAAAAACAGCATTTGGATGGGTCCGTAATATCGTTGCAGGACAATCCTCACTAATTGGCCCTTCGATTGTATCCTTTACAGCCTTTGCCTTTCTTTCTCCGGAAGCAACTAGTAGAACTTGCTTCGCTTCCATAATATCCGCTAGCCCTAAGGTCAACATCTGTGTGGGAGCTTCACTTCTCGTTAAGTTTTGATATAACATTGTACTTTGTATTGTAGACTCATCGCTATCGGCTAAAAACAAACGAGAATCAAATGGCGCTCCAGGTTCATTCGCTGCTAAATGTCCATTAACTCCGAGCCCTAATATTTGTAAGTCTCGAGGATATGTATCTAGTACTTCTTTATAACGGTTAATTTCAGCATCGAGATCATCAAGACTTCCATCTAATAATTCAATCATTTTAGGCTGTGATTGGATAAGGTTATAAAACTTATTATACATATACGAATAAACAGTAAATTTTGCATTTCTAGCAGCAATATACTCATCCAAATTCATAAAAATAGCATCTTCTATCGATAGTTTTTTATTATTAATTGCATCTACAAGTATATCAAAAAAACCATCATAACTTGCTCCAACAGTAGTATTAATAACTGCGTTCGACTTACTATTTAATACTTTTTCAAAAACATCAAAAGCTTTTTGCGACATTTCTTCATAATTTTTTGTTTTAATTACTTCCATTGTACTCACCTCTTAAATATTATTTGTATTAAGTAATTAAATAAGCTCCTGATCATCACGGATATGCTGATAATCAATTTCTTTAATTTGTAAATATGTTGCACCAGGAGTTAAAGCCAATATAGCCAAATCAGACACTTTTTCTAAATCATCAAATAAATAGCCTTGCTTTAATACAATCACATCGTACTCATCAAAATTTAATCCTGCTTTCTTAAAATGGTTGATAGAAATAAATGAATCGCCTCGATTTGCAACTACTACATCCAGGTTATTTAAAGATACAGTGCATACTTCACCTACTACATCATTCTCAGCATTTAAATAACCTAGTAAACTGCCTTTTGCTTTTAATACACCTTGCAGATGTACTTTTTCACTGTTTTTATCGTAACCTCCTCCTACTGATACGGCTACTTTATCTCCAATAGCTGATTCTTTTAACTTCTCAAAAGCACTTTTATCTAAAATGGATGCAATTAATACTTTTTTTCCTTTTAAGTTTTGATTCAACATCTTACGTAAAAGGACAGTATTATATCCAGGAGCTCCAGCAGTTGTATTATCACCTGAGTCCGATATAAATGTCGGCTTGTTATTACGTTGTAGTGAAATCTTTATCGCTTCTTCTGGATCCAGGGCGAGTGCCGCAAAATCAAACTCTGACTTTCTCTTACATATAAAGTCTGTTAACTTTATACTTGCCTCACGTGCAGCCCCTATAAATTCTCCAGATGTTGGAACGATAAAAATAGAAGCTCCTGTGTGAATCGAATCACTCCAAGCATGTCCTAAGAAAAAGGACGCCGCGGCAATTTCTTCATTTTCCTCAATGGCATCGAGCTGTTTGAATATTGAACGTAAGGGCTCACTTTTTCCGAGTGCTTTTTCTCCACAAATAGTCATAGGTAAGGAAACAAATACTGGTTTTACAGCCTCTCCTTGCCTTATCGCATCCACTAACAGACTGGCAGTAACCCTTTCAATTTCCTGCTGATCAATATGAGGCACCGTTCGATAAGATCGAACAATATTTACTAATTCCGCTATTTCTTGTGGTATGTTCGCGTGTATGTCTAAGGTTAACGAAATTGGAACATCATCTGAAATATACTTTCTTATTTCTTTAAGCAGTGCAAGTTCTCCAGACCCTACCTCTTCCACAATCATCGAACCATGAAGATGAAGCCATACACCATCAAGTTCATCAGCAGTTTTCAACTGCGAAATAATTTTATTCACAAAGTATTCAAACGTTTCCTTTTTCACAATACCTGAAGATAACCCTGTTGCATATATACTTGGTACAATATCTACATTATTTTTCTTAAACTCAGATGTAGACCCTAACCTACTGAGCATATCTTCTCCTTCTACCAAAATATAGTCTTCAACTGTTGTGGGTTCTGGATTAAATGTATTCGTTTCATGATAGAAGCATCCAACAAGAATCTTCATAATTATCCCTTCTCACATAGTAAATTTAAATTTTATCGAATCGTAACTTGTTAAAATAACATTGTAAAGAACACTGATAAGGCTCAGCATTACTTCCTGTTAAATTAATCCAGCTTTATTAAAGACATTTCGAAATGCCTGAGCAGACCTCTCTGCTAGGACTTCGCTAGAATTTGTTGGTTTTTCAATCGTCAATACTTCTTGTGTAATAAGGCCTTGATAATTGATTGTGTTCATTGCTTTTAAAAAGTTTTCCAAATCAATGATACCTTCACCTGGATAAACACGATCATTATCCAAAACGTCATGAACAGGTATATTTCTTGCATCGTTAATATGGGCATACTTAACTTTATGCACTTCCAACGAAAGAATTGTATCAATCGTTTCTTCACTCGTATGCCAATGAAAACTATCAAGTACAATTCCGATGTTTTCCTCACCAATGAAATCAACCCAATGAAGCGTATCCTTAGCATTCCATATAAATTGGTTCTGCCACTTATTTCTTAAATGATGGGGACCTACATACTCCAATGCTAATTCCATATCATATTGGGCAAGTAATCTTCCTAGTAATCGAAGTCGTTTAGATAGTTTCATGAAATATGGAATTACCTCCTGATCAGTGGATGGCATAAAGTAAGTAAAAAATGTTTTACATCCCAATTCAGAAGCCATCTCTGCACATTCGACCAATTCAAAAATTCCTTTGTTGAAAGCTACGTCGTCTTTTCTCCATTCAACTGATAAAGAAACAGCTCCTAATAAAATATCCTTTTCCTTCAGAAAGTTTTTTGCTCCTTGGATACCAACATCAGAAATAAGCGTTTTAAGTTGCTCACTTGTAGTTTCAACTGCATCAAAACCGTTTTTCGAAGCAAGCGTAACTAGCTCAGATAAACTTGAAACATCACCTAAACCTGCTGTACTTAAACCTTTTAACATGTTACCACCCCTAACATTCATAAGTTTGTTATCACTAATTATTTAAATAAACTTTACAGATTTTCCTGTATTAGCAGATTCATATAACGCTTTAATAATCTTTTGTAAAGTAACCGCCTCTTCCGGTTTACTGATTGGTTCAATATTATTTAAACAGCAATGAATAAAACGATCGAATTGCACTTCATAATAATCCTTTTCTGGTAAATAAGCAGGTGTAGAATCAATTAATGCATGATGTTTCTCCTGGAATATCTTTACCGGAAAAACATCTGCTCCTCCTTCATCACCCATGATAGATACTTGCATCACTTCATCTTTTTCCACATTAGCCGCAAACGCTGCTTCCAACAAAATGGACGATCCATCTTTAAAAATAATCATTCCTCGAGCCATGTCTTCAACCGAGAAATTTTCCCAATCCCATTTCCCCATTAAACCTACTCCATCACGTTGCCCTAACTTCTGGTACGTAACACCTAGTACAGTCTCAGGTTCCGGGTACCCCATTAAGTACAGTGTTGTATCGAGCATATGAACACCAATATCAATTAGTGCTCCTCCACCTTGTAATTCTTTGTTAGTGAATACACCCCACCCCGGAATTCCTCTCCTTCTAACCGCTTGGGATTTGGCAGCATAAACCGTTCCAAACTCGTCATTTTCAACGTAACTTTTTAATAAATCAACTTCTGGAGCATGTCGATAATGGAATCCAAAAGTTAAGAATCTATTCATCTTTCGAGCAGTGTTTGCCATTTCTTCTGCTTGCTCTACAGTAACAGCTGGCGGTTTTTCACAAAGAACATGGCAACCTGCTTCTAAAGCTGCTATAGCTATTTCTGCATGATATTTATTTGGTGTACAAACGCTGACAGCATCGAGATCCATTGTTTTTAACATGTCATTAAAATCATTAAAGATATGAGGTATATTCCATTGATTAGCTACTTGTTTTGCACTTCCTTCTCTTGAATCACAAAGTGCAACTATATCCACTAAGTCTTTGTTTCTTGCATAATTCGGTATATGTACGGTTTGTGCAATTCCTCCACCGCCAATAATACCTACTTTTAACTTTTCCATGTACTTCACCAACCTATTATTTAGTCTGTATTAATTAACCTTTCAATGAACCTGCAAGCAATCCTTGGATAAAATAGCGTCCAGCAAAAAGATATACTAGCATTGTCGGTATGGCTGCTAAAAGAGCGCCAGCCATTTGCACATTCCATTCTACAACCTGGCTTCCTGCTAAATTTTGAAGTGCCACCATGACAGGTTGTTTATCATGTCCCGTAATCGTAATTGCAAACAAAAACTCATTCCATATATTTGTAAACTGCCAAATACCTACAACAACAAATCCCGTTATAGATAAAGGCATCATTACATGCAAGTAAGTTTTAAAAAAACCTGATCCATCAATTTGGGCTGCCTCAATTAAAGTTTGAGGAACACTTGCATAGAAATTACGAAACATGAGAGTTGTCATAGGTAGCCCATACACTACATGTACAAGGACTAAGCCAGTAATCGTATTATATAAGCCCATTCCTTTGATCACTGTTATTAAAGGAATCAAAATACTTTGATAAGGAATAAACATTCCTAATAGTAGAATCGTGAAGATAACTTCAGAGCCTTTAAACTTCCATTTTGATAAAGCATAGCCATTCATTGATCCTAGAAATGCTGAGATTAAACTTGCCGGTATTACCATCAGAAAGCTATTAATCAAACTTGGATATAGCTCCTGAAAGGCTCTACCAAAACTGGATAAATCTATCTGACTCGGTAAGTTCCACATCGTCATAAAAGAAACTTCTTCAAAAGACTTAAGACTAGTTACTAATAGTACATAAAACGGGATAAGAAACATCAAACCTAATATTGTCAGAATGATATAAAGTAAAGATTTAGAAAGGACTTTTGACATTAAGCTTCTTCCTTTCGTTTAAGAATATAAGGTACAATAAACACCATAACCATTAACAACATCATGATCGCTATTGAAGCCCCTTCAGAATAAAAGTTACTCTTGAACGTCGTTTCATACATATAAACTGCCGGCATATCAGTCACAAAATTCGGACCAGGCCCTGTCATTGTATAGATCAAGTCGAATATCTTTAACGAAATTTGTAACATAATCAATACTAATCCATATGTAATCGGCTTTAACTGAGGGATGACAACCTTATAATAAACCTGCCATTTATTTGCACCATCCATCATGGCCGCTTCTTTTAATTCCTCAGACACATTGCCTAAACCTGCCAAATACATCGCTAACGAAAAACCTGTCATTTGCCAAATAGCAGCCAACAATACGGCAATTAATGCCAGCGGAAGTCCAAATTCTATCTGGGAAAGTTTCCAACCAGGAATGATCGTGATACTCGTATACCAATTAGGCGATAATCCAAATTTTTCTAGTATTAAATTAACACCTGAATCAGGATTTAATATCCAACGCCAGATGACACCTGTTACAACAAATGACATCGCCATAGGAAAAAGAAAAATATTACGATATAACCATTTTGCTTTTATTTTTTGTTCCAAGAATATTGCCAATAGTTGTCCCAATACAATTACTCCAACAATAAAAAACAAAGAAAAGAAAATCATATTCCGCAATGAAGATTGAAATCTGAACGAATCAAGTAATTGAGTATAATTTTTCAAACCAACAAATGTAAAATCTGGCTTCAAAGAATTCCAATCCACAACTGATACTACATATGTCCAACCAATGAAAATATATACAAAAATAAACACTAATAACAGAGAGGGTAATATCACTATTATTG
>JAPFCO010000406.1 GCA_026169505.1 Pseudogracilibacillus sp. | reverse complement strand
GGTGAAAAAGGTCCCTTTTGGCGCGTCTACTTTCCATCCGATTTTGTGTAAATGATCAACCAAAACATTTCTTCGGCGCTCATACACATCTACTAATTGATGGACGTGGGAGAGGTCTCCAGAGATAGCTGTGGTGGCGGCCTCTTGAATCGCACCGAATAAGCTAGTAAATAAATGATCTTGCAATAAATTAATCGTTTTAATGACAGATGGATTCCCTACTGCAAAAGCGACTCGCCATCCTGCCATATTAAATGTTTTAGAAAGGGTGTACATTTCAATGCCGACATCTTTGGCCCCTTCGGAAGCTAGAAAACTAGGGTGCTTTACGCCGTCAAACCCTATTGCTCCATAAGCAAAGTCATGAACGACACAAATGTCATGTTTTTTGGCAATAGCTACAGTCTCATCAAAAAACTCTGTTGTGGCAATTCCTGCTGTAGGATTATTTGGATAGTTTAAAAACATTAATTTCGCCTTTTCTAACATATCATGAGGGATCTCACTGTAATCTGGTAGAAAGTTATTTTCGGCAAGAAGCGGCATGAATTCGTGTGTCGCATTTGCTAACGCTACTCCCGATAAATAATCAGGGTAACCAGGATTTGGTAGTAATGCAGTATCTCCCGGATTTAGCAAACATTGGCTTACTTCGAATAGGCCAATTTTTGACCCGAACATAAGCGCAACTTCTTCATCAGGATTCAAATCTACATCGTATTCCTTTTTATAAAAATCAGCTACAGCTTGCTTGAAATAAGGAAAGCCTTGAAACGGCGAATATTTATGGTTCATCGGATCCTCAGCGGCCTTTTGTAATGATGTTACAACATGGCCAGCTGTCGGAAGATCGGGATTCCCCTGTCCTAAATTGATGACATCGTGTCCTTGGGCAATAAGCTCTTGAACTTTTTTCCCAAGTTTCGCAAAAAACTGATCGGGAAGCCGTTTAATCGCATCGGACTGTTCGAAACTTTGCATATCATCACTCCTCGTAAGTTTTATAATAATATTTTACATGATACTTAAGCAATATTAGTGAATCATAATTATCGTAGTAAAGCTAATGAATAATTGCTTGCTTTACCTCTTCAACGGATCGATAAAGTTTCGTGGTATATCGATTGGTTACTCATTTTTTATCGTTTATTATACATCAATTTTCAATGTAATCGGACAATGATCACTACCATAAATGGCTGGTTCTGTTGTAGCAGCTTGGAGTTTAGTTTCTAAACGACTTGACATAAGGAAGTAATCAATTCTCCATCCGATATTCCGTTCACGAACCGTCTTCATATAAGACCACCAAGAGTATAATCCCTCTGTCTCCGGTTCGAAATAACGTAATGTATCGATAAAGCCTGCGTCTAATAGTTTTGAAAATGCTGTACGTTCTTCGACTGTAAAACCCGAATTTCCTTCATTTGCTTTTGCATTACGAATATCAATAGGTTGATGTGCTACATTTAAATCCCCGCATAAAATAACAGGCTTTTGTGCATCTAATTGTATCATATGTTCATATAACTTTACTTCCCACTCTAACCTTAACGATAAACGCGCTAAATCTCGTTGGGAATTAGGCGAATAGATCGTAATTACATAATAGTTATCAAATTCTAATGTAATAATTCTACCTTCTGATTCTTCATTCGCCTCCCCTAACCCGTACTGAGCGGATAGGGCTTCTTCTTTTGAGAAAATAGCTGTACCTGAATATCCTTTTCGTTCTGCATAGTTCCAGTATTGATGATATCCATCTAATTCCAGTTCAATTTGGCCATTTTGTAGCTTGATTTCTTGTACTGCAAAAATATCAGCATCAACTTCATGAAAGTAATCTAAAAATCCCTTTCGTACACAGGCTCTTAAGCCATTTACATTCCAAGATATTAATTTCAATGTATGAATCTCCTTTGTTATATCGATTGTATTTTACCAAGGAAGGAAATAGAACGATAGTGTTTTCACTTATACTTTAATCAACAATATATTTCTACTGGTTTCATTCAATCCTTTTTTTAAAAAAATAAAAGAATCATGCTGTCTACCAATGATGGTAAATAGCATGATTCTTCAATGCAAGTTACAGATAAGTCATTAAAGAAGTTGCGATTGAGAAATAAATAAGTAGACCGACAATATCATTAACGGTTGTAATGAATGGCCCGGATGCTATCGCTGGATCAAGCTTTAGTTTATTAATAAGTAATGGAATGGTCGATCCAATGACTGCTGAAATACCGAATGTACAAAGGATGGAAAAACCGACAATTAATGCTAACATCCAATTTCCATACAGAATGGTAATCATAATGGTAATCAGAATCATACAAATAACTCCGATCATGAATCCTGTACTGAATTCACGTCGAATCATTTTCCAAAATCCACCTTCTTCAATGGTTTCAAGTGCTAGTCCACGAACGGCAACAGCCAATGATTGTGTTCCAATATTTCCGGCGGATCCCATAATCATGGGAATAAAAACAGCGAGCACTACGACGGATTCCAACGTTTCCTCGAATTGTCCTATGACACCACCCGTAACTAATCCAAAAAACATGAGTATGATAATCCATGGTGCACGTTTTCTAGCGGCTGTAAAAGAACTTAAAGTTAGATCTGTAGCCCCCTTGGTTGCTGAAATTTCCCCAAAGTCTTCTGTCACTTCGGCTTCAAGTATATCCATAATATCATCAAACGTAACAATACCGAGCAAGTGATTTTGCTTGGACACAACTGGCGCAGCTAAGAAATCATACTTTTTAATCAACTTTCCAACATCTTCTTGATCCATATTCTCTGCTATGGATATAACCCTTGTACTCATAATGTTTTCAATTACTTCACTTGGTGAAGCGATAATCAGATCTCGAAGTGAAACAACACCTACAAGTGTGCCAGCTGGATCAACAACATACAGATAATAAATGATTTCGGCATTCGGTGCTTCTGTTCTAAGCTTCTCTAATACATCTGCAACAATGTCTGTTGACGAAATACTAATTAACTCTTTCGTCATAATGGCTCCAGCTGTTTCTGGGGCATAGGATAGCAGACCTCTTACCTTTTGAGCCTTTTCTTTATCCATATGGAGTAGAATGTTTTCCGATCGCTCGCTATTTATTGCTTTTAAAAAATTCACCACATCATCTGTGAACATATGGTTAAACATGTTAAAGGAATAGCTTTCGTCCAATTCTAAGAAGAAAAGCTTTTGATTACTTATGTTTAATCCGCCAAAGATACCCGCAAATTCCTTTGGTGTAAGGTAGGAATATCCTCGTTTTCGGGCATCATGATCTAATGTAACAAAGATATCTAATTGATCTGATGGGTGTAACTCTAAAAAGGTGTTTTGAAATTCTTCCTTTTCTCCATTTTGTAAAGCATCTAAAATGGATTTTTTATATTGTTCACGTAATTTTTTGTCTAGTTTAACCATAACAATTCCTCCTTGAGGAGTCAGTTTTTTGTAATGAATTCGTACATGTGAGAGCGGACTCCTAAAACAACATGATTTCTCTTAGTGATGCAACAATAATATGATTCTGAATCAGGTTTGGGAACACTTCCCATATCCATCCCACATCCTTCCCTATTTTTATGTAAAAAACACCTTTTATAAATCAAAGGTATTATAAACACTTCCCATCGGTATTATATCTAACGATGATTAGAAGGGCAATGTTTTCATTGGCGATTCTAATCATCGATTTTATTTAGCCGAGGAATGAAATAGAGCGATAGTGTTTGTTCTTTGTCGTTGATACACAAGTGCTAAGAAGGCTTTTTTAATCATTAAAATTGACTATTGACATCCACGTGTATTAAACATATAATACAGTCAGTGTATTAGACGGTTAATACGATAAAGGAAGTTCTTAGGTGGGGGTTGGTGAGATGATATGCGCTTAACTTTAGATAGTCGGTCGCCCGTGTATGTACAAGTGATACGGTATTTTAAAGAGCAGGTTGCTAGTGGAGAGTTACATAAAGGAGCAGCGATTCCTTCGCGAAGAGAATTAGCAAATAAGTTAAAAATAAATCCTAATACAGTGCAAAGAGCTTATAAAGAGATGGAGGAAATGGGCTTGATTTTTACAGATGGAAATATGCCGAGTAGAGTGACGGAAGAGGAAGCGGTAATAAAAGAAGTAAGAGCAGCATTGTTACAAGATGCAGTAGCAAACTTCATTACATCTGTGCAAGCTTTACACATACCGTTAGAAGAAGTTTTACCATTAATTGAGGAAAAGTACAATGGAATAGATCGCAGTGGTGAGGAGGGAAACGATGATTGAAGTAAATGATATTGTAAAATCGTTTGGTACAAACAACGTGTTAAATGGTATTTCATTTACTGCCAATAAGGGTGAAATAACGTGTCTAATTGGAGTAAATGGGTCAGGTAAAACGACCATTTTAAATGCGATAATGGGATTAACACCATATAAAAGTGGTACTATCCACATTGATGGAAAGATGCTACATAAAAAAATGTATGAAAAAGTAGCTTACATACCAGATACAATGACGATGGTTTCAACGATGAGCATTTATGAGGCATTTGAATTTATGGCTGATTTTTATACAGTGTGGAACGAGGAACGTGCAATGGAATTATTAGCCTTTTTCACTTTAAATCCAGACATAAAAATCAGTCAATTATCAAAAGGGAATAAAGCGAAAGTTAATTTGTTGTTGGGGCTTGCCTTGGATGTTGATTACATTTTAATGGATGAACCGTTTTCGGGGATCGATATTTTCAGTCGTGAACAAATTGCTGATGTCTTTACATCTTATTTGATTGACAATCGAGGTGTGATTGTAACAACACATGAAATTCAAGATATCGAACATTTAATTGATAAGGCGATACTAATTGATGATGGTATTGTGGTAAAAGACTTTAACGCAGAGGAAGTACGAGAATCTAAGGGAATGTCAATTGTTGATGTTATGAGGGAGGTATATCGTCCTTGAGTAATTTTATGAAGTTATTAAATTTTGAATGGAATCGATTTGTGAAATTATACAGTTTATTATTAGGTCTTGTATTTATTGTACAGCTGATTGGATTATTGTTTCTAATCATGGGCTATATTACAACCATTCAATTAGAAGTGAAGCAAAATCAGATGAGCAATCAAATATTTATTGATACCTACGGGATGTTTGGGCTTGAAAGTTTAGGGTATTCTTTATGGTTTGCTGCACCAATTGCAATTAGTATAGCTGCATTATTATTTTATGTTCCATTTATTTGGTATCGTGATTGGTTTGCTCGAAATACATTTATTTATCGATTATTGATGCTACCAACAGCAAGGATGAATCTGTTCTTTGCAAAATTGACGACGATCATGATTAGCGTCTTAGGTATGGTTGCCTATCAATTACTGTTATTAGCTTTATATAAGGAAATAATCAAATGGATGATACCTAGTACATTTCGTAGTGATGTAAGTGTGGTCGGTATGGTGATGGAGACTAGTTATTTGTCTATTATTATTCCAACTGGCGTGATGGAGTTTTTTGTCGCCTATGGGTTAGGACTTGCGGTAGTCATCCTTGTATTTACTGTGATTTTAATGGAAAGAAGTTTCCGTTGGATCGGACTTTTAATTGGAGTAGTTTATATTCCAGCAATGGTGATCATCTTTTTATCGCCAATTCTTGTAATAGAAATTTTTCCAAATATCCCTTCATTATATCCAAGTGAATTATTTTTTGTCGAGTTAGGTTTATGGATATTGATTACTGTAGGTTCATTAGCTTTAAGTAGATATTTATTAAATCGTAAAGTGACTGTGTGAGGAGGGGAAATATGAAAAAGTACTGGAAGTTAATTGTTATCTCGGTTGTCACATGTTTGATACTAGGGTTTTTTTATGTAAAAAATGCTACATATTCAGAGCAATTGCCGCAATTTACCATTCAACCGATCGAAGGAGATGAAACTGTTGCTGAATCACTGACTGTTTACGGACAAAGTTACGATGGGATGAATCATATCGAGCAATTCCAGATTGATCAGAAAGGAACAAAATACTTACGTGATGAGGCTTATTTTACAAGATTAACAGGTTACCATTTAAAACAAGAGATAGATAGATGGCAAAGTGACTATCATCATTTTATGCGCGGTAAAGATGAAGATATGGGCCTTTTTTATGAAGGAGCAGATCGATTAGCATATGCAAGTGTTATTTCATCTTCATCATTAATATGGGTCGCTGATACATTGGATATTCATATTTTAGATAAAGAGACGAAGAATCAACGTCATTTTCAAGTTCAACTACCTAATGCTTCGAAGTATTGGTACCAAGATATTGCTCACATGTATATGACAGATAATGAATTGACGGTTATTATGGAAAGTAATTATGAGGGAGAGAATGAGTCCACTGGCGTAGACCTTATTCTTTTAACGCTCGATATGGAAACAGAGCAGTTAGTAGGGGAAGAAAACTTATATCAATCAACAGCAGAAAGTGATGAAATGATGTATGAGGAAATTACCCTCCACACAAGTGATCAAGATGAAGCACATGTCGTTATTACGAAACAGCGAACAAATTACGAAGATGAAGAAACAATTGATGGGGAAGTAACAGATTCAAATCATGTAACGAAAACAGATGAGCTAATGAAATATAATCTTCAAACGAAAAAAACAGAACAAATAGCTATACCCAAGGAAATGGAGAACGCTACTTTCATTACATACGATGAGGAGAGAGTATATTTTGCAGATAATACTAGTTCAAACATCCGAATTATTCCTTATCACTTTGCAGATGAGAACGTTCAGGAAGCGTGGGAAGTAGATGTACCACGTACGCAAGATTCTTCGTGGGCAGGGCATGCTACAATAGAAAACAATAAATTATTTTATTTACATGAGGTATATGATGGAGTTCAGTTACCGACAATTGTCGTGCTAGATTTAAAAAAAGAGCAGCTTGACTATGTCGGGGAGGTAGTTGTAAATAAGGAGTATTTTGATACCGAAGAAATATATTTGGACCAATTGATTGTACGATGAAAAAAACATGGTTGGCTATGAATTAGTCAACCATGTTTTTGTATATGTGGGCAACTTTTTGTTCGAATACCTCTGTATGAACGATTCTCGCTTGACGAATGTATTCTTTACCCTCAACAAACAATAATAAAACAGGTGCGGTAAATACATTAAATTTCCCTGCGATTTCAGTAACTTTGCTTGCATCGATAGTTCTAGCCTGAATGAGTGGATAAGCTGTTAATATGCGTTCAATTTGCGGTTGTAAACTTAGGCACACACTACAATTAGGCATTGTAATATATAGAAACGCTAATTTATGTTGTGCAATGAATTGTTCCGTTTCTTCTGTCGAATATAAAGGTTGAAAATATGACATACGCAAGCTCCTTTCATCTTATTACATTCCATTATACACTTAGCAGTATTTAGTTCTCATAATTTGTTTTCCGTTACCGAAGTAGATGGATACTGCGACGTAGTGCTAGGATGTTTTCGATATAAAAAATACAGAGATACTAATATCATTCAAATTGATACAGGAGAAACCCACATCCTGAATATACTTCGCTTTTTAGTGGGCGAGTGTCGAGCCACTTCCGGGCTACGCCCTACGTAGTCTCGCCGATCTCTTACTTCCCACAGGAGTCTACGGCTAAGAGAAATTGCTTGAGTATAAAACGCGAGATTATCTTGCCCACACATCTACGCTAAAAGTTAGTTAATAATGCAAGTGAAAATCAGCTTATGTAGTATTCTGTCAAAAGTAATAGAAAAAAGATAAAGCATCATGTTGCGATGCTTTATCTCTTCAAATGCTTAGTCACAGATGTCATCTGGTCGGATAGGATCTAAGCAAGAAATACCGCAGAAACAGTCAAGGTCGACAGTGATACAAACGCCAGTATAACGGAAGTTCTCGATGTGACGCTTACCAAAACATTCACAGAATGAACCATGGTTACAGTGGTGATCATGACGTTTTTCTCCGCCTACATCATCCCCATCTCTACCATCCCAATCATCATACGCTGGTTCTAATAGTTCTAGTGTGACACAACTGTTAGATCCTCTTTGAAATCCTTTTACTTTGAACACAGGAGATTCTACACAGTGGAAATGACCGCGTCTATCTCTTCTGTCATCTCTATCTCCTCTACATCTTTTTCGACTAGTAAATCCAGATCCAACAAATGGCTTACCATCTCTGTTCATAAGCATGAATGGAATTGTAGTGTAACGTGACCGATGGCAATGACGATCAGGTGATAGCAAATCATCAATTGATCTGTCACAACTCGTTTTACAAGTGTGAGAATCTTCGTCTGTTGCTTTTCTTTGCGCATCAAGAATTTTCCGCACGACATCCTTTACGCAGTAATCATTAGTATTGTAGCTTCCTTGTTGACAGCCCATTTATGAACCACTCCTTTATAAAATATTTAATACATTAACACTATATGTAGGATTGTGTCGTGGGAGTGTTCAATCGTCTAGTTTATCGATAATTGCGCGTTTGTCATGGCGGGTTATATTTCTTCGTATTGTCTAATTATAAAAGAGATGTTCATATACTTATGCTGCTGTAATGCGCTTTTTGGGGATTGTTAGCAATCAAAGATCTTTATAGTTATTAACAGATTGTTTAAAGAAACAACAAAATTAAACAAATAATTGAAATTGACAGAGAAATGTGGTAAATTCTATGAAAGCGTTTTCGTACCTGTTTACTACAATAATATGAAAATAAAAGGTCGCTAAAGATTGAAGTTAATAAGAGTCTTAACCATAGTTTACATACGGATGGAATGGAACGTTCAGATAACTAATGCACACAAAGAACAGAATGAAAGGAAATTTCGGATGTATCATGATGTACAACAGGTTGTGGAGGAGAGAATATGTCAAATAAATTGTTACAAGTTGAAGCTTTACAAACCCACTTTTTAACTGAGGAGGGTGAGGTGCCGGCGGTGGATCATGTAAGTTTTCATGTTGATCCGGGAGAAGTTGTAGGAATTGTTGGTGAATCAGGCTGCGGCAAAAGTGTAACCTCCTTATCAATTATGGGTCTGATTCCGACTCCACCAGGTCAAATTGTAGGTGGTGATATCCTATTTAAAGAGCGGAACTTAGTAAAACTCTCTGAGAAAGCAATGCGTAAAATAAGGGGAAATGAAATTGCGATGATTTTCCAAGAACCAATGACATCATTAGACCCTCTCTTTACGATAGGTAACCAAATGCGTGAATCACTCTACTTACATCAAAAGATGTCCAAAAAAGTAGCGAATAAAAAAGTGATTGAATTATTACAGTTAGTTGGTTTAGCACGAGCAGAAGAAGTCATACATGAATATCCACATCAGCTTTCAGGTGGGATGCGACAACGTGTCATGATTGCGATGGCGATGTTGTGTGAACCGGATTTATTAATTGCGGATGAGCCTACAACTGCTTTAGATGTAACAATCCAGGCGCAGATTCTCGATTTAATGCGCACATTGAATGAAGAAAAAAACACAGCAATTCTTTTAATCACACATGATTTAGCGGTTGTCGCAGAAATGTGTGACAGAATGATTGTGATGTATGCAGGGCAAGTTGTTGAACAAGGTACAGTTCGAGAAGTGCTGAAGGATCCAACACATCCATATACAAAAGGACTTATTAAATCGATTCCTCGAATGGATAAGAAAAATCAAGCTCTCTATTCGATTAAAGGAACCGTGCCTAGACCTAAAAAAGATCGGATTGGCTGCCGTTTTGCACCAAGATGTGATTATGCTTTTGAACGGTGTTTTGGGGAAAGTCCAGGTTTATACGAATTAGATAATGAACGATTAAGCAGATGCTTTTTGCAAGATAAAGCCAAAGGAGATGCATGGACTGATGACAAAACCATTATTAGAAGTTGATGGCTTAACGAAGCATTTTGATATAAAAGGTGGAGTACTTGGTAGAAAAGTAGGATCTATTGAGGCTGTAAATAATCTTTCCTTTTCTGTAAATAAAGGAGAAATACTAGGGATTGTTGGAGAATCAGGTTGTGGGAAGTCAACAACTGGAAAAAGTATTTTACGTTTGTTGGAACCAACAGCAGGAACAATCAAGTTTGAAGGCGAAGATATAACAACATTAAAGGCGGAGGAAATGCGTCGTTTACGAAAAGATATGCAAATGATCTTCCAAGATCCTTATGCATCTTTAAATCCCCGACATACTGTAGAGAAAATCATCTCTGAACCATTGCTCGTCCACGGTATGTCATCTAAAGAACAGAGAAAGAATCGGGTTTTAGAGCTATTGGAAACTGTTGGTTTAAGCAGTTATCATGCCTCAAGATATCCTCATCAATTTAGCGGTGGACAGAGGCAAAGAATTGGGATTGCACGTGCTTTAGCGAACCATCCAAAATTAATTGTCTGTGATGAACCTGTATCTGCTTTAGATGTCTCTGTACAGTCACAAATCCTCAATTTGATGGTTCATTTACGAGATGAATTTGACTTAACATATATTTTTATTGCACACGATTTAAGTGTTGTAGAACATATAAGTGATCGGGTAGGTGTCATGTATTTAGGACACTTAGTTGAATTAACTGAGAAGGAAAAACTCTATGAAAATCCGAAACATCCATATACACAAGCATTATTATCAGCGGTACCTTCTTTAGATCCTGACGTAAAGAAGAAACGTATTTTATTGCAAGGAGATGTACCTAGTCCAGCGAATCCACCTACAGGATGCGTGTTTCACACAAGGTGTCCTATGGCAATGGATGTATGTAAAACGGCAAAGCCAAGTTTAACTGAAGTGGAAGATCGTCATTTTGTTGCTTGTCATCTGTATGAGCAGGCAATAGATGATTTATCTTATATAGTTTGATAGACAAATAGGCTTCTATTTGTACTTGATAATAAAAAGGGGGAAATATAATGAAACGTAATGGATCACTCTTATTAGGATTACTCATCGCATGTATGCTTGTACTGGCAGCGTGTGGTGGTGGGAGCGATGAAGAAACGAGTAATGCAGGTGATGATGCAGGTGGACAAGATGATGTAGTAGAAGAAGATGGTGAGAAAACACTTATCTTTGCACGTGGTGGAGATTCAGAAAGTTTGGATCCAGGTAGTACATCTGATGGTGAGTCATCACGGGTAACAAAACAAGTATTAGAGACGTTGCTAGATTTTGAAGATGAGTCCTTTGAATTAAAACCTGGACTTGCCCATGATTGGGAAGTTTCTGATGATGGTTTAACGTACACATTCCATTTAGAAGAAAATGTTACATTTCATGATGGAACAGATTTCAATGCTGAAGCAGTGAAGATAAACTTTGATCGCTTTGCTGATCCAGAACATGAATATGCTTTTGCAGATAATGAATATGTCTACTTTATGTATTCAACGATGTTTGGGGGGCACAAAGGAGACGATGGACATGTCGTCGATGAAGTAAACGTTGTGGACGACTACACCGTTGAATTTATATTAAATAAACCTTTAGGATTCTTTTTACAAAATATGGGAATGACTTACTTTGCCATCACTTCACCAGCTGCCTTGGAAGAGTTTGGTCCGGAGATCAACGAAAACCCTGTTGGAACAGGACCATTTGAATTCATTAGTTGGACGAAGGATGAATCGATTGTTCTAGAAAAGAATGATGATTATTGGAAAGAAGGATTACCTAAATTAGATAAACTTATCTTTGAAGTAATTCCTGATAATGCTGCAAGATTGATTGCGCTTCGTTCAGGTGATATCGACATTATGGATGGTCTAAATCCAGATGATGCAGAGGGGATTGAGACTGATGATGAGTTAACTTTACATGCTAGAGAAGAAAATAACTTTGGCTATGTTGGATTCAACGTACAAAAAGAGCCATTAGATAATGCAACATTACGTCAAGCACTTAGTCATGCAATTGACCGAGAGGCTATTGTAGAAGCACTGTATGCGGGGTATGGATCAGTAGCTAAGAACCCATTACCACCTAGTTATTTAGGATACAATGATGATGTAGAAGGATATCAATATGATGTCGAAAAGGCAAAGGAATTATTAGCGGAAGCTGGCTATGAAGATGGATTAGAAATTGATTTATGGACAATGCCTGTTGCAAGACCGTATATGCCGGATCCAGAAACAACTGCAGAAATTATTCAAAATAACTTTGCCGAGATTGGTGTAACAGTGAATATCGTACGTGAAGAATGGGCACCGTATTTAGAAAAAACAATGAATGGTGAGCATGAGATTTATATGTTAGGTTGGTCTGGTACAAATGGTGATCCAGATTACTTTATCAGTAGTTTATTACATGGTGACTTAATCGGTGATAGTAACCGTGAATATTATCAAAATGAAGAAGTAGACACTTTATTAAATGATGCGAAGGTAGAAATCGATCAAGATAAACGTGCTGAAATGTATGAAGAAGCACAAGCTATCATTGGGGAAGATGTCCCAATGGTTCCATTAGTGCATTCAAAACCAGTGATGGCGACATCGAATAATGTCACAGGGTATGTGCCACATCCATCAACAAGTGAATCATTAGAAGAAGTAGATTTAGAATAAGAGGATATTCGGATGATTGTGTAGAAAGTGAATAGTTGTTATGAACAATTCATATCACATTATCTTCCGATTATTCAAATGAAAATACTAAGGACAGGGTAGTAGATACATACTACCCTACCTTTTTAACAATGAAACAGACGATCAATAGAACTGAGGTGTAGATGGATGTTTTCATACACAATGCGACGCCTATTTATGTTAATACCTGTATTAATCGGAATGACGATTATTACCTTTTCCATTGTCCATCTTATTCCTGGAAACCCAGCCCAAGTGATTTTAGGAGAAGCTGCAACCCAATCAGCGATTGAGGGTTTGGAAGAGAGTATGGGTTTAAATGAACCTTATTTTATGCAATATGGATTGTATGTATCTGAATTGCTTCAAGGAGATTTAGGTACATCATTGAAAACAAAAACCCCGATTGTACAAGAAATTTGGCCATATATTGCAGCAACATTTGAACTAACTATATTTGCGATGATTTTTGCTGTCTTTGTCGGAGTCAATGCGGGGATTATCAGTGCTTGGAAGCAAAATTCTTGGTTTGATTTTTTAGCGATGTTTATTGCATTAATCGGTGTATCGATTCCAGTGTTTTGGTTAGCTTTAATGGAGCAATGGGTGTTTGCTCAGGAATTAGGTTGGTTGCCGGCACATGGAAGGCAAGATAGTCGGAATCCTGTAGAGGCAATTACACATTTCTACGTTATTGATACATTGTTGCAACTCGATTTTTCGAAATTGGGTTCTACATTGAAACATTTGATCTTACCTAGTATTGCTTTAGGGACGATACCGATGGCAATCATTGCAAGAATGACCAGGTCGAGTATGTTGGAAGTGATGAAATCAGATTATATTCGAACGGTTCGTGCCAAAGGGTCTGGGCAATTTTTAGTCATTTATAAGCATGCCTTAAAAAATGCACTAATTCCTGTGTTAACTGTTATCGGTTTACAAACAGGTGTGTTGTTAGGTGGAGCAATATTAACGGAAACCATCTTTAGTTGGCCGGGAGTTGGTCGTTATATTTTTGATGCGATTAACTATCGGGATTATCCAGTCATTCAATCTGGTATTTTAGTAGTTGCATTTATTTTTGTCATGATCAATTTGATTGTTGATTTATTGTATAGCTATATTGATCCAAGGATTAAATATTAGGAGGGATGATAATATGAATAATGAAAAACAACCAGCAAATGAACTATTATCGAACCCTACTATTGAACATGAAGATGAAACGTACATGATATCTTCACCTTGGAGGGATACATATCGACAATTACGAAAAAACAAATTTTCTCTATTAGGCTTCTTTATTATTATAGGCTTTCTTTTATTAGGGTTATTTGCGCCTTTACTGACTCCGTATGGCTTCCAAGATCAAGTGCTAACGGATAGGTTACAAGCTCCATCTGGAAACCATTGGTTAGGAACAGACGATGTAGGCCGTGATATTTTCACGAGAATTGCTTTTGGAGCAAGAATTTCCTTGCAAGTAGGTTTTTTCGCAGTAACCGGCGCATTAATCTTTGGTACATTGCTAGGAATTATTGCCGGATATTTTGGACGTTGGATTGATATGCTCATTTCACGTATTTTTGATATTTTGTTAGCATTCCCTAGTATTTTATTAGCGATAGCTATTGTAGCAATCTTAGGAGCATCTTTACAAAATGCATTAATAGCCATTGCTATCATAAATATACCCATTTTTGGAAGGCTTGTTCGCTCACGTGTCATTAGTTTACGTGAAGAAGAATTTGTATTAGCTGCCAGGGCCCAAGGTATGAAAAATGGAAGAATAATTTTTCAACATATTTTACCGAATAGTTTGGCACCAATTATTGTGCAAACAACATTAGGTTTTGGAACGGCGATACTAGAAGCGGCTGCATTAGGATTTTTAGGATTAGGTGCGCAACCTCCCTCACCAGAATGGGGTAAAATGCTGGCAGATTCACGTGACTTTATCCAATTAGCACCTTGGACATTAATTGCTCCAGGTGTATCGATCATGCTTGTTGTATTGGGTTTTAATTTAATTGGAGATGGTTTGCGAGATGCATTGGATCCACGTATGAAACATTAACTAAAAAGCATAAATATACATTTAATCCCTTATTTATGCATTTATTATGGATAATATTCAAAAAAGATTGAATTATTATAATTTTTTTTGTATAATAATACTTATATTCATAAAGAGGTTTTGAATGGTGGGGATATTGCATGGGACGTGAAAAAATGTTAGATTTCTTAAAGCGAGTTGCAGATGGCATTACAACAATGTTTGGAAAAAATTGCGAAGTTGTCATCCATGATATGAAAAATGATAATACTTCTATTTTATACATTGCCAATCAGCATGTTACACAGCGAGAAGTGGGCGATAAATTAGACTTCTTAGGTACGAAAGAGCTAGATACATTACACAGAGGAGTAGATTTAATAAATCGGAAAGGTCAATCTAAAAATAGTCATTCAATAAAAAGCTCAACTTTTCATGTGGAAGGGGACGATTATCATTTTGCTTTAGGAATTAATTATGATTATACGAATATGATGATGGTGCACAATGTTGTCAGTGATATGATTCAAGTTGGTGATCCTGTTAATGGCGAAGAATTAGAAAAAGATGAAAATCTAGAAGGTAAGTTGGATGAATTATTTACAGAAGCAGTTGACTATATAGGGAAGCCAATGCCGTTTATGAGAAAGCAGGAGCGGGTAAAGATGATTAAATACTTATATGATAAAGGTGCCTTTTCCATACATAAAAGTATTCCAAGTATTGCAGACAAAATGAATGTTTCGCGGTACACAATTTATAATTATATTAAGGAAATTAAGGAGTAGATAAATTTATCTACTCCTTTTTTGTTACTTTTTTATGCGCATAAGTCGCATGGAGTTTACAACAACAAGTAATGTTGCTCCTACATCTGCAATGATGGCTATCCATAAAGTTAACCAACCTGGAATCACTAGTAATAAGGCAATGATTTTTAACAGAAAGGCAAATGAAATATTTTGTTTAATTATATTTAATGCTCGTTTACTTAAATCGATTGTGTATGGTAATTTACTAATATCATCATCCATTAAGGCAATATCAGCTGTTTCTAATGCAGCATCTGTTCCGGCACCCCCCATTGCAATACCGATAGTTGCTGTTGCAAGAGCTGGAGCATCATTTACTCCGTCTCCAACCATAGCTACTCTTCCATATTTCCCCTTCTTTTCATTGATGATAGTTAATTTATCCTCAGGTAATAAATCCGCATGTACATCCGTAATCCCGATCTTTTTTGCAATTGCATTTGCTGTGAAATAATTGTCACCTGACAACATCAATGTATGCTGAATACCTAGCTTTTTAAGTTTTTCGATGACAGTATAACTCGTATCTCTTACCTGATCAGCTACGGCTAGGATAGCGAGGATATGTTCTTCCGTGCCTAATAACATGACAGTATTTCCATCTTGTTGTAAGGACTCCATTTCTGCCAAAGGTAACGTGTTTTTTGCTTCTTTATCAGTGAATAAAGCGACATTTCCTATATAATATAAGTCGCCATTCACCTTTGCTTGCGCTCCTTTACCAGTAATAGACTGAAATGAAGTTGCCTCATACTGACTGAGTTGGCGATCATTCGCTGCTTTTATGATGGCTGAAGCAATCGGATGCTGAGAAAATACTTCAATAGCAGTTGCGATCTTTAATACTTCTGTTTCTTCTATTTGTTGGATAGGAATAATATGTGTCATTTCGGGTGTCCCTTTTGTTAAAGTCCCTGTTTTATCAAAAGCAATCATATTTAAACGTCCTGTTTCTTCTAAATGAACGCCACCTTTAATTAATACACCATGACGAGCTGCATTTCCAATGGCAGTAACGATAGCAACTGGAGTGGAGATAATGAGCGCACATGGACAACCAACTACTAATGTTGCTAATCCTAAATAAATCGACTGGGACCAATCACCTGCGAATAGTAATGGTGGTACAGTTGCTACAAGTAAGGCAATGATCATAATTGCGGGTGTATAGTAAAAAGCAAACTTGTCGACGAATTTTTGTGCTGGAGCTTTTTCGGCTTGGGCTTCTTCAACAAGGTGAATAATTTTTGCAATCGTTGTATCTGCAACTAATTTTGTTACACGTACTTCAATGGCACCTTCTTCGTTTAATGTCCCTGCAAAAACTTCATCACCTGTATTTTTTTGAACAGGCAGAGATTCACCTGTAATCGCAGCTTGGTTAATGGATGTTCGACCACTAATTACTTCTCCATCCATTGCAACCTTTTCCCCCGGTTTAATCATCATCAAATCATCGATTTGAATATCATTTACATGTAACTCCATGACGTTATTTCCCCGTCGTATTATTGCATGATTTGGTGCAATATCGACAAGCGTTTTAATGGATTGTCGTGCTTTATCGACAGAATAAGCTTCCAATGCTTCGCTGATTGCAAATAAAATAACAACAGCTGCACCTTCTACCCATTCACCAATAAACGCAGCTCCAATAATAGCGATGGTCATTAATGTATGCAAGTCAAAATAGAAGCGAAATAAATTTTTAATTCCTGTAATAAATAAATCATAACCACCGACAAGGATAGCGACAACAAAAGTAGTGACAACGATAGGATGTCCTTCTCCAAATGACAATTGCAAAGCTATACCAAGCAGTAAAATAAGCAGCGCTATTCCTGCGAGTATATTTTCACGTTTTTTCCAAATTGGTTCTAATTGAAAAGGATCATCATTTTCTGCCCGAACTTTTATATGGTCAAATGCACCCGCCTGTTCGAGTTGTTCGATTGTTACATCCCCTTGTACGGTTACTTTTGCAGCGGCAAAATTCACTTGTGCTTTTTCTACGGCAGGAATGTTTTGAATGTTCTTTTCAAACTTAGAAGCGCAGTTTGCACAAGATAGACCTTGCAGCTCATAGATAGACTCTTTTGCCTTAGCCATTTTCTTTCCCTTCTTTCGCATGAACCATGGCAATATAAACAAGTTGTCGCACATGATCATCATCTAAAGAGTAAAAGACGAGTTTTCCTTCTTTTCGAGATTTAGCTAATTTCATATTGTGTAATAAACGCAAATGATGTGAAGCTGTTGCTGTAGAGGCATCAATAACCCTAGCGACATCTGCGACACATAATTCTTCGGTTAAAGTTAATGCATAGGCTATCTTTAGTCTAGTGGCATCTGCTAATGCTTTAAAAACTAACTCCACATCCTTAATATCATTCATTAAGACTTTTATTTCTTGCACTTTATTTATATCACAACAAAAATCTACTGTTTCATTCGCCAAATTCATCACCATTCCTTTGTCATTCAAACGAATATTTGAATATGTAATTATAGTATATGAACGAATGCGAAAAATGTCAATCAAATACTTATTTGAATGAAAATATTTATTAAGAATAGGTGAATGAATCACGGTTATAGATAGGGATGTATATGCTAGAAATAATGCCAAGTATTTCAGTGTGAATAGTTATACCGATGTGCTATAATAATATGACTCTTCATTGAAAGGAAGATTTTATATGAAAGTTGTTAACAATATTGCAGAATTAATCGGTGCAACTCCGTTAGTGAAATTAAATAAAATAATAGACGTTGGAAGTGCAGAAGTATATGTAAAACTCGAGTCTTATAACCCGAGTGGAAGTGTGAAAGACCGGGCAGCGTTTTATATGATAGATCGTGCGGAACAGGTAGGATTGTTACAACCTGGGGCAACTATTATCGAGCCGACCTCTGGAAATACGGGAATAGGTTTAGCGATGAATGCGGCGGCCAGAGGCTATAAATCAATTATCGTATTACCTGATTCCTCTACAAAGGAAAGGGTAGATATTTTAAAGGCATACGGAGCAGAAGTAGTGTTTACACCTAGTGCTGGAAAAATGCCTGCAGCAATCGAAAAAGCGAAGGAAATAGCGGCTATAACACCAAACAGCTTTATTCCGATGCAATTTGAAAATGAAGCAAACCCAGATATCCATCGCATCACAACAGCGAAAGAAATCATCGAGGCGATGGAAAAGGAAAACAAACAACTCGCAGCATTTGTTTGTACAGCTGGAACAGGTGGAACGATTACAGGAACAGGAGAAACATTGAAAGCTTATGATTCTACTATTAATAATTATGTAGTAGAACCAGCGGGATCTCCTGTACTCTCAGGTGGAGAGCCTGGTAAACATAAATTGGTAGGAACAAGTCCAGGATTTATTCCTAACATTTTAAATACAGCCGTTTATGATGAAATATTTCAGATCGAAGACCAAGATGCATATGATACCGTTCATGGACTTGCGAGGCAAGAAGGGATTTTATTAGGACCATCTGGAGGTGCTTCTGTCTATGCAGCATTACTCGTTGCAAAACGACTAGATCCAAGTCAAACAGTCGTCTGTATTGCTCCAGATAGTGGTGAACGCTATTTAACGAGTGATTTATTTACTGAATGACAAACAGGTGAAATCGGATGAATTCGATAGGACTATATTAAAAACAGATTGCTTTGAGGTGAAAATATGTATTTATCGATTGAAGGAATTCATAAGAGTTTTCCTCTTAAAAACGATGAAAAATTAAAAGTGTTGGATAATATCGATATGAACGTGGAAAAGGGTAGTTTTGTTTCAATTGTTGGCCCATCTGGTTGCGGTAAATCAACGTTACTTTATTTGATTGCTGGATTAGAAAAGGCAGATGAAGGATCAATCACAGTATCGGGTAAAGAAGTGAAAAATCCTGGTCCTGACCGTGTCGTTGTGTTTCAAGAGGACGGATTATTTCCTTGGCTAACTGTGTTTGATAATGTCACGTATGGATTGAAGTTAAAAGGACTATCAAAAGAAGAAGTGAAAGAAAAGGCACTTGATGTATTACAAATGGTGCATTTAAGCAAATATGTAGACTCCTATCCTCACCAATTATCAGGAGGGATGAAACAGCGAGTTTCTATTGCGCGTGCACTCGTAATGGAGCCGGATATATTGCTCATGGATGAGCCGTTTTCAGCATTGGATGAACAGACGAGAATGGTGCTCCACCGAGAATTATTAGAAATATGGCGAAAGACGAAAGTAACGATCTTTTTTGTGACACATAATATTCGAGAAGCAGTGCAGTTATCTGAAAAGGTAATTGTTTTCGCGACACGGCCTGGGAAAATTAAAGACGTCATTCCTATTCCAACTACGAAGGACGGTGTGATGCCGGACTCTGTGACATTACACACAGAACAAAGGATATTGACTATTTTACAAGAAGAAATAGAAAAGGTGTTAAAGGAGGAAATGGGAGATGACTACAGCTTTAAGGCGAATCATCTTCATCGCGATAATAGCGGTGACATGGGAAGTAACATCTAGAGTTTCGGGTTTACCAGATTTCATGTTCCCTAGTTTGATCCAAGTTCTTAGCACACTTTTTAATGGATTAATCGAAGGACAAATTACTGAAGCCATTTTTACGAGTATGGGCCGAATTCTAATTGGCTTTTTCGTTGCTGTTCTGCTCGGACTCTTTTTTGGTTATTTAATTTGGCGCTATGAATTAGTAGAAGATACATTAGGTTTCCTTGTAACTGCATTACAGTCTATTCCTAGTATTGTTTGGTTTCCACTAGCGATTATTTGGTTTGGATTAAATGATTTTGCGATTTTATTTATCGTTACAATTGGTGCAACGTGGACAATGACGATTAATGCAACAAGTGGCTTTAAAAATGTTCCAAAGCTTTATCAAAGGGTGGCTAAGACATACGGATCAAGTGGTTTTCATTTTATTAGGACAGTTATTATACCAGCGTCAGTTCCACAATTATTGTCAGGACTTCGGATTGCTTGGGCATTCTCCTGGCGAGCATTGATGGCGGGTGAATTACTTGGTGGCGGTGGAGGTCTAGGTCAATTATTGGAAGCAGGTCGTTCCTTGGGGCAAATGGATCTCGTTATTTCCGTCATGATCATTATCGCTGTCATAGGTACAATTATGGACCATGTTGTATTTCTGCGTTTAGAACGATCTGTTCACAAAAAGTGGGGAACCAATTAAAGTAAATTTTAGGAGGAATATTTTATGAAAAAAATAGTTCAATTTTCATTATCAATTATTGTTATTATCGGGGTATTAGCGGGATGTTCAGGCGATGATGATACAGTTACAATAGGTTATTTTCCTAACTTAACTCACATTGCTTCTATTGTCGCATTGGAGCAAGGTTATTTTGAAGAAGAGTTTGGAGACGATATTACAATTGACACAAAAACGTTCAACAATGGTGGATTATTTATGGAAGCAATGCAAACAGATGAAATTGACGTAGGTACAGTAGGACCTGGTCCATTATTAAATATTTACGTAAAAAATCCTGAGTTTCACATTATCTCTGGTGCTGTCAACGGTGGGGCGGTGCTTGTTGCTAATAAAGAGAGTGGGATTGAGTCATTAGAAGATTTAGATGGCAAAAAGGTAGCGATTCCTGTTATTGGTAGTACTCAAGACGTCATGCTCAGGAAAGCATTACAAGAGGTTGATTTAGAAGCAACATCAAGTGGCGGAACGGTAGAACTACACGCAGCGGCACCGGCAGATACTCCTACATTGTTTATTCAAGATTCAGTCGATGCTGCAGCGACTCAAGAGCCTTGGGGTTATATTTTAGAAACGCAAGCGGAAGGTAATTTATTATTAGGATGGGATGAGTTTGCTTGGGGTGAAGAATCAACGAATACAGTTGTAGCTGCTAGTAGCGAATTCAAAGGGAATGAAGAGTTATCAGAACAGTATTTACAAGCGCATAACCGTGCTGTTGAGTTTGTGCAAGAAAATCCTGAAGAAGCACAAGATCTAGTCATTCAACATATTAAGGATTTAACTGGGAAAGAGATTGACAAGGAAGAAACAGAAGTTGCATTTTCTCATCTACAAGTGACAACAGATGTGAATGAGCAAGTGATTCAAGAAATGGCTGACATTAGTAAAGATGCAGGATATGTTGATTCAAACGATATTGATGGCATGATCGATTTATCTATTTTAGAAGGAATTAAGTAAGGAATAAACCATCCCTTTCTCACCATTACCAAGAGATAGGGATGTTTTTATTTTGAGTTAATTTAAACTCCTTTAATTCTGCTGAAATTCGCACGATCCCGAAAACAATCGCAAGGCTTCGTATGAAGTTCGCTCTAACGCTATAAAACTCATTCCTTACATCGGACATTTATCCTTTCCTTAGAAAGGTTAGAAAGGCTATGGTAGATTAGCAAAAAGACAAAATTTTCTTTTTACTATTGTAATTTATTAAAAAAAATCCTATACTATATGTAGACAGAACTAGGGGTGCTTGTGAAACAAGCTGAGATCGAAGTGAGACTTCGGGATTCTAAGAACCTGATCTAGTTAAAACTAGCGAAGGGAAGTGACATATTGCTGGATCAATATATTGGGCGTAGAATTAGTGTCCAAGTATATACTCGTTAAAGCAAGCCACTTTCCTATTACGATATAGAAAAGTGGCTTTTTGGTTTGTAAATAGGTGGTGGTAGTTTGAAAAGGCAATTGCATATCATATCAACTGGTAAACAAACAAAGGAGGTTTTTATCAAAAAGGTTATCGCCCTACAAGCTGAAGTCGATTTCATTCATATACGCGAAAGATCCTGGACTGCAAAGGAAATCATTGATACTGTCAAAATATTAGTGGCATCCGGTGTGCCCCTAAAGAAAATAGTTATCAATGATCGTGTAGATGTAGCTGCTTCCATGCATACTCGGGGAGTTCAGTTAGCATCACATAGTGTCAGTACTGCTTACGTCAAAAAACATCACCCTGGATTACTTATAGGTTGTTCAGTACATAGTGTCACGGAAGCGATCGAACTAGAAAAAGCAGGCGCTGATTATTTATTATATGGACATATTTTTAAAACAGATTCTAAAAAAGGATCTAACCCACGCGGTGTAGAAGGACTTAGGGAAATGACAGAACAAGTATCCATTCCGGTTGTTGCTATCGGTGGGATAACACCTGAAACAGTTTCATCCATTGTACAAGCTGGTGCAAGTGGAGTTGCAGTTTTATCGGGAATATTATTGAAAAAAGATGCAGTTGAAGTGGCAAGAAAATATAAACAAGCATTGGAGGGATTACAATGAAACAATTGCTCATTAATGGGAGGACAATGGAAGTGGCTGCAGAGGTAGAAACGATTACGCAATTAATGGAACATTTAGATTTAAAGAGCCCGATTATTATTGTCGAGCATAATGAAGAAGTCTTACAAAAGCCTGATCATGAACTAGTGAAAGTGCAAGCAGGAGATAAGATTGAGTTTGTACAATTCGTTGGGGGCGGTTAAACAAAGCGAAATCTTAAGGCTAGAAAAATATATTGTATGGAGGGAATCATATGTTAAAGATAGGTAATTATGAATTTCAATCAAGATTATTTTTAGGAACAGGAAAGTTTCCCGATTTTGATATTCAGAAAACAGCAGTCGATGTGTCGGAAACAGAAGTATTAACATTTGCGGTACGGAGAATGGATATTTTCGAACCTAATCAACCTAACTTTTTGGAAAAACTTGATTTACAAAAATATAAATTCCTACCGAATACAGCTGGAGCAAAAACAGCGGAAGAAGCGGTGCGGATTGCTAAATTAGCGGATGCATCTGGAATTTGTCATATGGTGAAGGTGGAAATTATCGGCTGTGATAAAACATTATTACCAGATCCTGTGGAGACTTTGAAGGCGACGGAACAATTATTAGCGGAAGGTTATACGGTTTTGCCATATACATCAGATGATGTCGTTTTAGCGAGAAGACTAGAAGAATTAGGCGCCCATGCTATTATGCCAGGAGCATCCCCAATCGGTACAGGACAAGGGATTATTAATCCAGTTAACTTACAATTTATAATTGAACAAGCGAATGTACCGGTCATAGTTGATGCTGGTATTGGCGCTCCTAAAGATGCTGCTTATGCAATGGAGTTAGGTGCGGATGGAGTTTTATTAAATACAGCTGTTTCAGGTGCGAAAGATCCTGTTAAAATGGCGAAAGCAATGAAATTAGCGACTGAAGCGGGATGGCTAGGCTTTGAAGCAGGGCGCATTCCGATGAAACGTTATGCATCAGCAAGTAGTCCATTGGAAGGGATTAGTATCGTATGATGGAACGATATTCCAGGCAAATATTATTTAATCCAATTGGAGAAACTGGTCAACAATTATTAATGAAAAAACATATACTCATTATCGGTGTAGGGACATTAGGTACATTGAGTTCAGAGGCGCTCGCCCGAGCAGGAGTTGGTAAACTAACAATCGTTGATCGGGATTATATTGAGTGGAGTAATTTGCAAAGACAACAATTATTTACTGAAGCAGATGCTAAAAACCGTGTGCCTAAAGCTATTGCAGCAGCGAAACGGTTGCGTGAAATTAATTCGGAAATAGAAATCAACGCTCATATAGCAGATGTCACTCCAGAGGAAATGGAAGAGCTTGTGAAAGGGGTAGACCTGATTTTAGATGCAACAGATAATTTTGATATTCGAATGATCATTAATGATGCTGCGCAAAAATATGATATACCTTGGATCTATGGTTCCTGTGTCGGGAGTTATGGAATGAGTTATACGGTCCTTCCAAAAGAAACACCTTGCCTACATTGTTTAATTGAAAATATTCCAGTCGGCGGTGCGACATGTGATACAGCGGGGATTATTCATCCAACGGCAAGTCAAGTTGTCGTTCATCAAACAGCTGAGGCATTAAAGATCTTAACAGATAATAAGCAAGCGCTCCGTGGTAAATTAATATCTTTTGATGTGTGGGAAAACCAAGTCATTGAAATGGGTGTTCAGTCCATTAAAAAAGATGATTGTCCATCTTGTGGAGAACATGCTACATATCCATTTTTACAATATGATCAGCAAACAAAGTCGGCAGTTCTATGTGGTAGACAGGCAGTTCAAATTCGTCCACCAAAAAGACAAGAACGAAATTTACCTGAAACAGCGAAAAGATTACAGAAATTAGAAGGCTTCGTCGAATTAAATGACTTCTTACTGTCGTTTACAATTGGTGAAGAACGGTTAGTCCTATTTGCAGATGGTCGAGCATTAATTCACGGTACAAATGATCTCGAAAAAGCTAAAACATTGTATCATCGTTATTTTAGTTAAAAAGGCGGGATAATTATGGAATCGGCCCAAATGGATCTTTATCAACAAATGATTCGGATTCGTCTTTTTGAAAAAGAGGTTGAGCGACGAATGAAGGCAGGTTATATTCATGGAACTACTCATCTTTGTAATGGACAAGAGGCAATAGCAGTAGGCGTTTGTTCCTTATTAGAAAAAGGAGACACGATTACAAGCACACACCGTGGGCATGGTCATTCCCTAGCTTTCGGTGCAAGTATGGATAAGATGATGGCTGAGTTATTTGGAAAAGTGACTGGTTATTGTAAGGGAAAAGGCGGTTCGATGCATATCGCTGATGTGAGTGGTGGTAATTTAGGTGCAAATGGTGTCGTAGGTGGCGGCATTCCGATTGCAGTTGGAGCTGCATTAACAGCAAAAATGACAAAAACCGATCATGTCGCAATTTGCTTTTTTGGAGATGGGGCGACGAATGAAGGGAGTTTTCATGAATCCCTTAATCTGGCAGCAATTTGGGATTTACCAGTTGTTTTTATTTGTGAAAATAATGCTTATGGGATGTCGAGTCCGATTGAAAAAATGGCGCGAATCAAACATTTATCGACACGTGCTGCATCTTACGGTTTTCCAGGGATAACGATTGACGGAAATGATGTTCGCGAAGTTCAACAAGCGACAAGAACTGCGATAGAAAGAGCCAGAGAGGGCAAAGGTCCGACACTCCTTGAAGCAAAGACGTATCGTTACAAGGGACATTCCCGTAGTGATAAAGAGTTATATCGTAGCGAACAAGAAGTTCAAGCACATAAAAGGAATGACCCAATCACACGCTATAAACAATTATTACGAAAGGAAAAGAATATCATCGAGACGGAATTCAATGATATTCAAAAAATGGTCCAAGCAGAAGTCGATGCCGCAGTACGATTTGCTATCAATAGTGAGGATCCAGCTTTATCAACATTATTAGAAGATGTTTATGCATGATGGAGGTGATGGGTTGCGAAAAATAACATATGCTGAGGCGATTCGAGAAGCGATTAGAACTGAAATGTCCGCCAATCAAAGGGTATTTTTATTAGGCGAAGATATTGGGGTTTATGGTGGTGCTTTTGGCGTTACAAAAGGATTGTTACAAGAGTTCGGAAAAGAAAGAGTAAGAGATACACCGATAAGTGAACTTGGTATTACAGGGGTTGCTGTTGGGGCCGCCCTGACGGGAATGCGGCCAATTGTTGATATTCAGTTTTCCGATTTTATTACATTAGCTGCTGATCAGATTGTAAATCAAGCTGCCAAAATTCGCTATATGTATGGTGGTAAAGGAAGTGTCCCATTAGTGATTCGAACCCCTAGTGGATCCGGCACAGGTGCAGCTGCTCAACATTCACAAAGTTTAGAAGCTTGGATGACGCATATTCCTGGCTTAAAAGTTGTTCAGCCAGCTACTGCTTATGATGCCAAAGGCTTAATGAAGTCCGCTATTATGGATGATAATCCTGTATTGTTTTACGAACATAAACTGTTATATAAAACAATAGATGATGTTCCAGTCGAGTCGTATGATATTCCTTTAGGAAAAGCAGATATTAAACGAGCGGGCCAAGATGCTACAGTTGTTGCGACTGGGAGCATGGTTCATATCGCCTTACAAGCAGCAAAGCAATTAGAGAAAGAAGAAATTCATGTAGAAGTAATTGATCCGCGGACACTAGTACCGTTTGATGAACAAACAATTATACGTTCTGTACAGAAGACCAATCGATTAATTGTTGTACATGAGGCAGTAAAAAGAGGGGGATATGGGGCTGAAATTGCTAGTATGATAGCGGAAAAAGCATTTCATCATTTGCATGCACCAATTAAGCGACTAGGTGGGCAGCCGATTCCAATTCCAAATAATAAAAAGTTAGAAGCGGCTGCAGTACCACAAGTCGACGATATTGTATTAGCTGTCAAAGAGATCTGTCGCTCGCCCGTTCGTTAGGCAAGTGACGATTTTTTTGTTACGCTTTTTTCAATTAATGTACGAACTTCCGCATCGTTACCTTCGTGGAGTAAATCGACAATCTTACTACCGACAATGACTCCATCGCAATGGGAGCTAAGCTCATGCGCTTGTTCTGGATTTGACACACCAAAGCCAGCTAAGACAGGTACATGACTATGTTGTTTTAATGTACCTAAATACGTAGATATATTATCTTCATGCGATGCTCTTACTCCAGTTGTTCCTTTCACAGCAACTGCATATAAAAAGCCTTCTGAACGACTAGCGATCTCCTTGAGTCTGTCTGGTGTACTCGTTAATGCAGCTAGACGAATAAATGCAATCGAATGTCTTTTTAATGCTGCTGCCACAAGATCCTCTTCTTCTAAAGGGAGGTCTGGAATAATGATGCCATCAACACCAACCCGTTCACATTCAGCAGCAAACGCATCGATACCAAAAACAAACACAGGATTTATATACGTCATTAGGACGATCGGGATATCTCTTGTTTCTTTTCCCGCAACTAATACATCTAATACCTTTTTTAATGTAGTACCACTTTTTAATGAGCGAAGCCCCCCTCTTTGAATCGTCGGTCCATCTGCTACAGGGTCAGAAAATGGAATACCCAATTCAATCGCTGCTGCACCACAATCTTGTAAAAACTTAATCCGCTCAGGTAAATTTTCTACCCCATCTTTTCCGTCACCTGCAACGATATAAGGTACGAATAAATTTTGGTCATTTGCTTGTATTTGTTGAAAATAAGTAGCTATTTTTTCTTTCCCCATGTTAACGTCCCTCCAGTCGATCTTTTACTTGCTGCACATCTTTATCTCCGCGTCCAGATAAATTAATAACAATCGTCTCGTCGACCGGAGTCTCTTTTGCTAATTTCAAAGCATAAGCAACCGCATGAGAACTTTCTAAAGCAGGAATGATTCCCTCTAATTGGGAAAGTAATTGAAATGCTTCTAGTGCTTCATCATCTGTAATAGATTCATAAGCTACCCGTTTCGTTTCGGCTAAATGGCTATGTTCGGGACCGACGCCAGGATAGTCAAGTCCAGCTGAAATAGAAAACGCCTCGTTAATTTGCCCTGATTCCGTTTGTAGAAGCTGTGTCATTGTTCCGTGTAACACACCGGTTTTTCCGGCACTTAAAGTAGCAGCATGTTGCCCTGTTGCTAAACCAAGTCCACCAGCTTCAATACCATATAATTTCACATGTTCATCTTCAATAAATGGATGGAACATACCAATAGCATTACTCCCACCACCAACTGCGGCAATAATATGGTCTGGTAATTTACCAGTTTGATCAAGTATTTGTTTTTTAGTTTCTTGACCAATAACAGCTTGAAAATCACGAACAATTTTAGGGAATGGGTGTGGGCCAACGACAGACCCTAAGATGTAATGTGTATCTTCGACATGACTTACCCAGTATCTTAGCGCTTCATTGACGGCATCTTTTAAAGTACCACTACCTTGAGTGACACTCTCTACTTTTGCACCGAGCAATTCCATTCGAAATACGTTTAATTCTTGTCTTTTTATATCCACTTCTCCCATAAATACAACACATTCTAAATCAAGTAAAGCACAAACGGTCGCTGTAGCAACTCCATGTTGACCTGCACCTGTTTCAGCAACGATTTTCTTTTTACCCATTCTTTTGGCGAGTAGTGCTTGTCCGATGGAATTATTAATTTTATGGGCACCAGTATGATTTAGATCTTCTCTCTTTAAGAAAATGCGACCACCGCCCAATTTTTTCGCTAAGTTCTTCGCCTCATATAAAGGCGTTTCTCTTCCAACGTATTCCGTTAGATAATATGCTAGCTCTTCCAAAAATGCCTCATCATTTTTTGCTTCTACATATGCTTCTTCTAATTCTAGTAATGCAGGCATTAATAATTCTGGAACGAAACGTCCACCAAAGCTTCCGTAACGTCCTCTATTGTCTGGCATCGTATATGTTGTCAATTCAGCTCAACCTTTCTATTGTTTTGCATATTTTATAAATGAATTTATTTTTTCAATATCTTTCATTCCGTTTGTTTCAACTCCACTAGAAACATCGACTCCAGCTGGCTGAACTAGTTGAATTGCTTGTTTGATATTCTTCGCGGATAGTCCGCCAGCTAAGATAAGTTTATCACGAGGAATCTTTAACTCATCTAATAATTCCCAAGAAAATGGCTTTCCTGAACCGCCACGATATGCATCTCCAGGACTGTCTATTAAAATATAATCACAAGGATATGCAGCAATCGTCGCAGGCTCTGCCTGATCAATCGAGAAGGCTTTGATAATTGGATAAGTAATTTTCTTGGCTAGGTCGGCTGTCTCATCTCCATGTAATTGGATATAGTCAAGGCTAACGAGATTGGCGATTTCATTTATTTTTTCAGGTGATTCATTGACAAATACACCAATTTTTTTAATGTTCGGAGATAAACCTTTTGTAATGTTTGCGGCATCAGCAGGCGCTATTTGTCGTTTACTACGTGCAAAAACAAATCCAATGAAATCAGCACCTGCTTGTTCTACTACTTTCGCTGTATCTATTGTAGTAATCCCGCATATTTTCACCTTCATGATGTGTACCTTGAACGTTTAGGCAATGGTACTTGAAAAGAATTCACTGTTGCTCCCACATCATCAGCCCGCATGAGTGTCTCGCCAACCAAAATAACCTCCGCTCCAGCCACGGCAAGCTCCTCCACATCTTCTTTTGTAGAAACACCACTTTCACCAATTAAAATAACATCTTCATTTGTTACTAAGTGAGCTAGGCGACTAGTCGTTTGTAAATCAACCTCGAATGTTTTTAAATCACGGTTATTGATGCCAATCAATGTAGCACCAAGATGAAGTACGGTCTTCATTTCTACTTCGTTGTTTACTTCACAAATGACTTCAAGGTTTAATGATTTAGCATAATGGAATAGATGCTGGATTTCTTTTTCATCAAGTGCAGCAGCAATTAATAAAATAATATTTGCCCCAGCAGCTTCAGCTTGATCTATTTGCACCGTATCAATGATAAATTCTTTACATAAGATAGGGATTTGCACTGCTTGTCGTACTGCTCTTAGATCATCTATCGATCCTTTGAAAAATGGAGCATCAGTTAAAACAGATATTGCATTAGCACCATGTTCTTCATAAAACGTTGCTTGTTTTACTGGATCAACGTCTGCATTGATCATTCCTTTGGAAGGGGAAGCCCGTTTTATTTCTGCAATAATTCCCATCGTTTGTCGTTCCTTTATTTGTTGAGCAAAAGTTTTTTCAAGGGGTTGATAAGTAGTTCGTTCGAACGTCTTACCTTGTAAACTCACGACTTCTTTTCTTTTTTCTGCAATTATTTCATCTAAAATTGTCATTTATATTGTCGCCTCTCTTGTTAATGATTTACTAAAATCAATCAATGTATTTAATCGTTGTAATGCTGCCCCCGAAGCAATACTTTCATGAGCAACTTCAACACCTGCTTTGATGGATGATGTTTTTCCGTTAGCAAATAGACCGAGAGCTGCATTTAATACGACAGTATCCAAATAAGGTCCAGCTTCATTTTGTAGTACACGAAGTAAGATGTCAGCATTTTCTTTTGCGTCTCCACCTTGGATTGTTTCATTATCATAAACAGTTAAGCCAACATCTTCAGGGTGAAGTGTAAAGGATGTGATTTCTCCTTCATTCAATAAGACTAAATGATTGTTACCTGCTAGGGAAGCTTCGTCCATATTTCCAGCCCCATTAATAACGAGCGCGCGTTTTCTTCCTAATTTATGTAACGCTTTTGCAATCGTCTCGAGTTTATCTCTTTGATAGACACCGATTAACTGCGAATCCAAATGGAGTGGATTTGTTAAAGGACCTATCAAATTGAAAATAGTCGGTATCTTTAGCTCTTGACGAATTTTAGTGAAAGGTTTTAATTTAGCATGAACATTGGGTGCGAATAAAAAGGTAATATTATTTTCATTTAATAAATACTCTGTATGATCCTTTGTGAAACTGAGTGAGATCCCTAATTCCTCTAGCACGTCAGCACTACCTGTTTTACTTGTAATGCTTCGGTTACCATGTTTAGCAACCTTTACTCCAGCACCAGCCAGTACAAAGGCTGCAGTCGTACTAATATTAAAACTGTTGGATCGATCCCCGCCAGTACCACAATTGTCCATTACATTTGGTAATTTGATCGAGTTCATCTCTGAATGAGAGCGAATGACTTCAGAAATTCCTGCGATTTCATCTGCAGATTCTCCTTTAGTTCTTAAAGCTGTTAGAAATGCAGCTATTTCCGAATCCGTTGCATCACTCTGGAAGCAGTAATTTGTCGCATATTGCATTTCTTTTATTGTTAAATCTTCATTATTCATCAATTTTTCTAAGTATACTTTCATGATGATCCTCCTTTAATTTTAAAGTGATCTATTTATTTTGTTTGGTTCAAATTTGTTAATGATTTCGCCTTATGCAATGTTTCTAGATACTCTT
>JAPFCO010000173.1 GCA_026169505.1 Pseudogracilibacillus sp. | reverse complement strand
CCCCGTTCATTTTTGTAAAACTGGGCTGTATCGAGGGAACGATAGCCATTTGCAAGTGCTTCAGATGTTGCTGTAACAATATCTTCTTCTGGAATTTTATATACTCCATAACCTAGTTGAGGAATTTCCACTCCATTATTCAATGTTTTATATTGCATCTCATCTCAACCTTTCCAATTTGCATCATTCATTCAACTGAATCATAATCTGTTATTCTAAAAAGTTCCCAATGGAAATATACTTTGTTTCTAAATAAGGTTCAAGTCCTTCTGTTCCGCCTTCACGCCCAAGGCCACTTTCTTTCATTCCGCCAAAGGGCGCATGCGCAGCAGATGTAGCACCATCATTCCAACCAATAATACCATAATCTAAGTTCTCACTTAAGTAATTACCGACTTTGTAACTATCTGTGAAAAAGTAAGCGGCTAATCCATATGGTGTATCATTTGCTATCTGAATTGCTTCATCTAGATTAGTAAACGTTGTTAGTGGGGCAACAGGTCCAAATGTTTCTTCATGCATGATTTCCATTTCATTAGATACATTAGCTAATACAGTTGGATGAACGAAGAATGCTCCTTTTTCATGATTCACATCATATGTGCCACCAGTTAGTAATGAAGCACCTTTATTTAGTGCATCATCAATTTGTTTGACGATTTTTGTGTAGCTGTCTTCATTAATGACAGGTCCGACTTGAACATTATCATCTAACCCGTTTCCAACAATAAGCTCTTTCGTTTTCTCTGTTAATTTTGCTGCAAATACATCGCTTATAGATTCATGTACTAATATTCTGTTGGCACAGACACAAGTTTGCCCAGCATTTCTGAATTTAGAAACAATCGTTTGAGCGACTGCTAAATCAATGTCAGCATCTTCTGCGACGATAACTGGTGCATGACCACCTAGTTCCATTGTGACACTTTTAACGGTATCAGCGCTCTGTTTAATAAGTGCCTTTCCGACAGGGGTTGATCCTGTAAATGTAATTTTTCTAACAAGTGGACTATCCGTGAAAATCTCACCTACAATTCGACCACGGCCATTGACACATTGCATGACATCAGTAGGAATACCGGCTTCATGAGCAAGTTCAGCTAATCGAATCGTTGTTAAAGGTGTTTCTTCAGCGGGTTTGACAATGAATGTACAGCCGGCTGCAAGAGCTGGTGCTGCTTTTCTTGTCATCATTGCTGCTGGAAAATTCCATGGGGTAATTGCCGCGACAAGCCCGACGGGATGCTTTGTAACTAATAGACGTTTGCCATCTGCATGTGTAGGGATTGTTCGTCCATATATTCGTTTCGCTTCTTCAGCATACCAATCAATATAACTTGTTGCATAGTCGACTTCTCCTAATGATTCAGCCAAAGGTTTCCCGTTTTCTTTTGTCATGATTTCGGCAATGGCTTCCTTATGATCTTGGATGAGGTGTGACCACTTGAATAATAGGTTTGCACGATGATGTGCATTCGTTTTTTTCCAAGATTGAAAGGCTTCTTGTCCAGCTTGTAATTTTTGTGCTATTTGTGCTGGTGTATCCCGTGTAATCGTTTCTAATATATCTCCCGTGGCAGGGTTTTTAACTTCAAATGTATTTGTCATTGATCATGCTCCTTTTCATTAAATTAAATCTTATATTGTTGTATACCATTATTATGACGTAAGTAAACGTAATTGAACAGGAAGAAATGTCAGAATTGTATAATAGATTGGATTGTAAGAGGTAGCAAACACGCAAGAAGGGGAATCACTTCAAGATAGAACGATATTAGGCAAAAGTTTTTATCGTCTATTTATTCTTGCCTTGCTCTAGGTAGAATAACACGTGAATGTTGTCGGCTATGATTCGATAAAATAAATATATGATTCGATAATCGCTAGGTGCTATCGATTCTTCGTCATAGAAACGTTCTATTAATATATAACTAGCATTGATTCATCTAATCGTTTACGTTAAGATATAGTGTATGAATTTAAAAAAAGTGCATGGTGATACAAAAATGACATTTACTTACCGAATTAAATTATTCATTATCTTATTTGTAGCGGCCGTTTTATTAACCGTAACGATTTCGGCGATTGATTATCAACGTTTGAAAGAACAAATAGTACATGATAACGGAGAACAAATAGATCAAGCGACAGAATCAGTCCTGTATGCCTTAGATTCTATTGATGGAGCCTATCATTATATGGATCAAGAAACTGGATTGAAAATGGAAAGTTACACAGATGAATTACAAGATAAATATGAAGATAATGAAGATTTTTCGACATGGGACTTTGATACGCTTGCTGAACAATATGGCATGGATATTTATATTTTAAATGACGAGAATGAAATCATTCATAGTAATGTAGTAGATGAAATTGGCGTTGATTTTGCAGATTGTTGTAAATCGCTAAGTGAAATCTTACATGATCGACGTCAGGAAGGTGACATTTTTATCGATGGAATTGATTTGGACCAACAAACGGGCGAGGCTAAGAAATTTAGTTATATGGGTACTCCTGATCAAAAGTATTTAATCGAACTAGGATATTCATTGAAGAATGAACAGCTATTTCAAAACTTTAACTTTTTAACAGTGGCAGAAAGCGTTGCAGAAAAATCTACTTTAATTGAAGGTTTACACATATTAAATTATGGTGGAATACCATTCGGTACGACGGAAACAGACAATGCCCCGGATGAAAGAAGATCAGCATTTGAAGAAGCGCGGGATACAAATGAAATCGTTGAGGTGGATCAGCAATACCAAGGAGAGACATATAAGGTTCGTTATGTTCCTTATCAGTCCGATTATGATGCAAGCAGTACGCAAACGAAAGTAGTTGAAGTTATATATAGTAATCAACTATTAGATAACATGTTGAAAGGTAATTTTAAGACGTACATGATTCAATTTATCATTGCTCTTATTGTCGCTGGACTGGTATCGTATGCACTTGCACATATATTAGCGAAACCAATTCATTTAGCTTATTATGATCCGTTAACAGGTTTAAAAAATCGTGCATCATTTGATCAGGATATGAAACGCATACGGGAGAAAAAACAAGCATCTGTTGCTCTTTATTTCATTGATGTAGATAAGTTTAAATCGATCAATGCCTTTTTAGGTCATCAAAAAAGTGATGAACTTCTCCAATATATCGCTAATGCTTTACAAGATATAGTGGAGGATGAAGCGGGTGAAGTCTATCGTTTTGGTGGAGATGAATTTGCGATTATGATGCAACATATGACAGAAGCAGATATTGAATATTTTGCTACTGCGATTTTAGGAAATATCGAATCAAATCTTCAGAAAGAAGGATTTGCAGATTTAACGATTTCCATTAGTATCGGTATCGCATTGTCATCTGACCATAATCCAATAGAATATTTATTTAAACAAGCCGACACTGCTTTATATGAAGCGAAGAAAAAAGGAAATAATCATTATCATCTCTATCATGATGATCATTAAAAATAGCAAAAAACACCCTAAAGTGCTATTCCCTAGAAGTTATATTTTCACTCTAACTTCTGGGGGAGCCATTGTTTTATCCTTATATATGTGCTAAAAAACAGGTTAAATAAAAACATTCCTCCTAAGATAAGTAATACTTGAACTACACCAATAAGAGTTGTAACGATTGTTTCATTGAACGACCCTACTGAAGCAATAGCCTTATGATCATTGAATACCTCTAACGGATCGAAATCATACATAGTAATATAAAGATATACCCCAACACGAAGCATTTCTCTAATAGACGAAAACATCTTCTCATATGCAACTCTCTAATCAGCTAATTGAAACGACTGGAGTCATTGTATGCTGTGACAACCTAATCCATTCGATTAATCACCATTTCAAATAATGTTCTGTTTTAGTATTGAATGTACCCGGATAATCTGGATATAACTTTTACAATTAGAATAATCGGCTACAATAGAGATAAATGAGTGTAGATGTTTTTAAGATGTTAATCGTGGATTCGCCGATTTTTAAATAACAATAGAAGCATGATATAATATAAGTAACATAAGAAATGTGGTGTACAAAAATGAATGAAGAAAAAAACACGTATCATCAAATGGATGATTTATTTCAATTCATTTTGAAAAATGTCGACAAATCAAAAATATCAGGTAAAAATAAAACAAGAATTAGAGAGGAGATTAACGGTCTGCAATCATTCGTCCTTGGGGCTCGCCCCGCCAGAATTGCTATTGTCGGTAGACGAGGTGCGGGGAAATCAAGTTTAATTAATGCAATTTTTGGCGAGTTAAAAGCCGATATTGGAGATTATAAGTCACAGACTGGCAGCGGAAAATGGTATTTGTTCGAAAATGAGCTTGGCGGTATCGATATATTAGATACGCGTGGACTAGGTGAATCACATGATCCAGAAGAGGCTGCTGTAGCCGCAAACCCAATTGAGGAAGTGACATTATCGATTCGTGATAAATGCCCTGATGTTATCTTATTTCTTTGTAAAGGCAAAGAGGTGGGAGCTAGATTGGATGAGGATTTAGAACAGTTAGTTCAATTGAAAAAAAGTATTCGGGAAGCACATGATTATGTTGTACCAATCGTCGGTATTGTGACACAAGTAGATGAGTTAGCGCCAGTTTCAAATAGTGAACCGCCATTTGATCATCCGAAAAAGCAAGAGAATATCAAGGCAACTGTGAATTTATTACAAGAAAAAATTGCGGAAGTAATGTCTGAACCAGT
>JAPFCO010000396.1 GCA_026169505.1 Pseudogracilibacillus sp. | reverse complement strand
CTATTTCGATAATACATTGTAAATATAACGAGCATTGTAATCGGAAATGCCGTTAGATGAGCATACCAAATACTCGACATAAATGAAATGAACTCATTATTTAGATCGAGCCCGCCTACCGCTTCTTCCATATGATTCACCATATATACGCTGCCGCCATAGAGTAAGTATGTGATACAAGCAATAAAGAAAAAAATAAAACCCAACAGTTTAAATCCTCTAAACGTTTTCATCGTATCAAGTGAATTTTCAACAAATGAATCAGAAATACTAGGTTCGACTTGTTCGAACGTTCCATCCAAAATTTTATACTTCAATTAAAGATGCTCCTTTCAATTGTATCTTCTGCTTTGATTAATTATAACCCATCTGTCCAATTAAGTTTAATTTATCCACTTACTTCCAATTGACAAAATGTGATTAAAAATACCATGTCTCCAACTTCTTATACAATTAATGAATACTGTCAGCCCCCATAGTCAAAACTAAAGAAAATGGGGGGTAAATAATATTGGACAATCAACTTGAAATCTTATCTCGTGATATTGAAAGATTAAAGAAAAAACTGAATGAACTTGTTGAAACAAAAGAATTAACTGACCCGATGGTAATTGAAACGAGTCAAAAACTAGATGTTTTGTTAGACGAATATGATCGATTGAAAGACTCCAAATCTTAATAAGATAAGGGGATATTCTCCCCTTATTATGACTTCTCCTCCTTATGCTTCATTTCTATTTTGAAAAAACACCTCCAGCTATTTTTCTAGCTTCATCGCAACTAAATCAAGCTCTCTCCTAAATAGTTTTTATTGATAGTTACATGTAACTAAAAAAAGAGCAACGATTACTCGTCACCCTCTACTACATTTTTACCTATCTCAAACAAACCTACAGCAGCCAATCCTGATATCCCACCTGCCCATAACCTACTTACTAAATCAATTTCTATAAATACAGCAGCAGCACCTAGTAAGATACCAACTACAATTGCAAGTAAAGGTAGATAGCGTCTATTCACTTTTTCTGTCCTCTTTATTGCTTGTACAACCCCATTTGTTACTGCCACAATCGATGTTGCCATTGCTAATATTCCAACCATCAGAGTCACCTCCTATAGTAAGGTATGTAATACTTATAATTCCAGTAACGACGTGAGCACCGTTTTATATAAAATATTATCTATCTGAGTGAATTTCATAATTACCCAAATCCGAATTATGAAATTCACTAATCTGAATCAATGTCATCATTACATTTTCACTATCATCCATCTACATGATCCTGATTGTTGAGCTGCATTTTACATACTTTATTAATTCATTCCGCACGTTTGTTTCCTCTTTGTGTTCATCATAAGGGAAAAGGCGTGCCGTTTTAGTTGATGAATTTTATATAATTGCGTGAAAAAAGAAGGATATATTTTTATTTTGTCGAAATTAATATAATAGACTCTTTGAAAGGGGTCATATGAAATGATTATAATCCTTTTAGAAATTATTGAAGACTTCGAACAGAAATTACAACGAAAATTGACAGCGGAGGAATATGAATTTGTAAAATGGATGGTAGAAAATCATTCGAAGGATAATACGTAAGTTATTTGAAAGGTTCGTGAAAAACGTGGAAAGGCTTTCTGATAACGCTTTGATTGACGCGTTAATAAAGGCAAAAGAACTTCAATTACAATCTGATTTTATAAATATATTAGAGATGGAGGCTGGTAAAAGGAAGGGCACCCCTAATTATATACTTACATCTTATGAAAAAAGCAACTAAGAATGGATGAAAATTAATTAAAGAGGAAGATTTATTGTGCATGTGTATCTAAAGGTAATTAAAGATGATATGAGACAATATAATGGTGATCAGATAATCTATGTAAACTATAAAGCATTGGTTGATTTCCAAGAAGCACATTCTTTATTATTAAGTGCTGCAGACGAAAAACATAACTATAAACCCTATGAAACCCAAAATACATATACCACTGATGATGAAACAATTAAAGTTAATTATAAATCTTTAAAAATATTGATCATAGAACACGAAATTCTTCTGAAATCTAATTATATTTAAGATGAAAAATAAATAATCCTAAAACATTTTAATTTATATCGCCCCTCATTTCGAGGGGCTCTTATTATTTATCCTCTTAACATACGCAGCAACTGATTGTTTTGCGCCTGTGTACCTTTGTAATTTTTAATTCCACGCTGTCTAGCAAGTTTTGCACGATGACTAAAACTACTATCGACTTTAATCGATTTTAAATAGTCGACAACGGAACTCGTATTTTGATTACCTTTAGCCCTACTAGCTGTCGGTACTCCACCACGCAGTTTTTGAAGCAACGTTGTATTTTGTGAAGCAGTACCTTTGTAGTTTTTTATACCATGTTGTTTAGCTAATTTACTACGGTTATTGTAACTTGAGTCCATCCCTTTACTTTTCATATAATCAACAAGACCTAAACCTTTGCTCGATGAAGTTGTTGGCTTTGTCTGCGGTTTGCTAGGATTAACGGTAGACGTACCACCCTTTTTAAGCGAGATATTAGGCTTTTGTCCCGCTTGTAATTGTGCAATTGATAAACCGCCTGTGATCTGTAAATGAGGATTATCTTTAAATGTTTTCCAGTCCCCACCCCATTCAAAACCTATACTTTTAGCAATCCGTGCTACCTGTTTTAGTTTATCATATGGCCACATTGCTGATGTGCCTGCTTTATTGGTAATAAACATGTCAATGGCTAAACCATAATTATGATATGATTGCCCACCTCTTGCGTTTGTAACAATTTTTCCTGATGCTGTTCTGCCTTGCGCATAGAGTTTATTTTGTTCTGCATTTGATCGGTACCCATCGCTAAACAACACAGAGATGCCTTGCTTATATGCTCGTCTAATAACTTCCTCTGCACCCGCTCTTACTACAGGGTGTACATTTCCAATACGCTTCAGTGCCTTGTTTACCAGTTTATCAACTGACATATTAAAATCTCCTTTCCATAATAATTTATGTTGTTGCAAAGCGCCTGTACATTACATGTAACTAAAAAAGAGCAACGAAATGAATCGCGCTCTTTTACTTACTTAAACAACTCGTTGCCAAATACCGCAGCACCACTTACTAAAATAACTTGTATCATCGCATCGGTATTAAATTCTATTCATGCAATGGTGAAAATCACCCCTAAATGAGCGGAAAAGAAAAAGCAGCCTGGGTAGGATGCTTCATTACGATCATTCTTCTATTCTTTCACAATCGAAAGTTTTATTTTTTGTGTGACGAAAAAACAGCACCAACTTCCCCTTAAGATAAATCAGCACTTCGTTTATTCGCTATATATTTAACGTGACTCTTTTGGAGGTTGGCACACGTCACACTTACGTTGGTTATTATTTTTAAATTTCTTAAATGTTTTTTCAAAGTTGCTGCCACAAGCACATTTGAATAGTAACTTTTGAGAAAAACCACGATATTCCGTCGTAAGCAACTTACTTTCCGAATTGCTCTCAACAAATTCCTTGATTTTACCAATCGTCCATCGTTTATTCATTCTCTTACACCTCCATATTTTATCGATAGGCGGAGGCTTTTCTTGGCATCCGTTCAATTAAAAGTAAATGTCGCAATTACCTTAAGTTCCTCATTATGATAACATGAGCTAGCACACAATTAAACAAATAACAGGTATCTGTTTAACCTATCGACAACAGGTAGTTAATAATCAACGTTTAAAGATGGCAGAAAAATACACACGGTTAGGAGCGTAAATGTAAAAGCACCACGTGTGAGACGCTCGTTGGTTAAAAACTCCCCGTTTCCATAACTTTTAAAACTCTTTCTTTCTCACTTTTAAAGTCTGCTTGCTCTAAGGTTAACTCCTTAACGTATTCAATGAGATCCTCAGTGAGAACATACACCCGTCTTTCTTCGTCCGTAAACTGGGTACTGTAATGTACGGAATATTGATCAATTTTGATTCTTTCTTCTTCAGTGAACTCTCTATCCTTCTCATTCACATCTTCAATAATGCCAAGCACTTCGATCGTGTCTTCAGCTAATTCTTGATTAATATTTTCATGAACCGCTGTTTTTTCACCACACGCCGATAATAGTAAAACTGCCATTAACACAAATAGTAATCGCTTCAAATTTACTCCCTCCTGGCTACATAATACGATAAAAAGGGAATTTCAACCAAAGAAGTGCGACCACACGATCATAAATAAAAAGCACCCGCTAGGATGCTTTTTGACGATGTGAATACTTTGTTGTGTAGACTTGTTAATAGTTCTTTGCATGATTGCTTTTACTCTTTTTGTTCTAATTGGTCCATATACGTAGGTATCTCGTTTGCAAGACGATCGAATAATTCTTTATCAATAGTAATTTCTCCTAAAGTCACGTACATGACGTTATCGTTCATTTCGATTACTACTTTCTGTTTAGCTTCTATACCTCTTCCTGTACCCGTTTAACACCTAAACACTTCCCGCAATAGATTGTGGTGTCCACGATTGTGACAGACACTTCATCTGCACATATCTTTTCAATTTCTGAATCAGTTAATTTATACCTGTGATTGCATCTAACTTCTGTTAAAATAGGGCCGGCTTTCCTAGTCGTTGTGCTCTTGAGATTCTTTCTTTTCTATATCCCAATACAATTCACTCCTCTAATTCTTGTATATCTCCATCCGGATATATAACATAACTTTTAAGCACCATTCCCGAACCTAACGTTTTGGCATCATGCTCTTCTTTATCGACGTATTCTTTTATATCAACATATAAGAGTCCACCTATTTCATTGAGCCAAGTTGTCGTGTTATAGGAAAAGTTTATAATATGATGAACTTCATCTTCATTCATGTGTAAGTCTTGATAAGACAAGGCATATTCCTCTATGTCTATACCTTCTGAAATAGTTGTTTTTCTCCAATTCCCTGTAACATCGTTTCTTACATCTCTCGGCTTACTATTTGATATATCCGAAAAGTCTTTCTCACTTTTACCAACAATCATATCTTTTTCTTTTAAATCATCCCATGTGATTTCCTCTTCTGGCTCTTCTAGTTCTTTTGGTTCGTATTTTTTGGTGTCTTTTTCTGTAATCTCTTCTTCTTTAACTTTTTTATTTTCTGCTTTTTCCTTATCATTCTCTTTTTGTTTCTTTTCTTTTTGGGCTTTTTCCGCCGCTTCATCTTTTGCCTTTTTTTCCTCTTCTTCTTTAACCTTTTTCTCTTCCTCCTGCTCCTTCTTTCGCGCTTCTTCCTCTTTTTCTTTAACTAATTTATCTTCTTCTTTTTCAAGTTTTCTTTGTTCCATTCGTTCTGTCTTATCCTCATTTGATTCAAAAGCTAAAGAAATGCCTGCTGCTATAAATATTAATATAAATGCCGCAAATGAGATTGAGACAACTGAAACGATAATCTTAGGAATCTTATTCAACCCTTTAAACCAATTAAATAACTTACTCAAAACTACCAACCCCCATTAAGTAATGGTTCTATTATCCTATGATTGGTAAAGTTTATCAATTAAACCCACCTTAACTACTACCTTCCGGACGAGTAGGCTCTGCAATACCATCTTGGTTTTATTTATGTGGCTAACTTAATATTGCAATTTGGGAAGTTATCTAAGGGAATAATACTTGATTTAAAACCTAAACCATTAAATAAGTATTTTAAAAATTGGATTGACTTATATAAAGTAGATATAAGAAAATACGAAAGCTAAATATTTAACTACTTACGAAATAATCGATGTCTGTTAAGATGAATAAACTAGCTAATTATCATTTTAAAAAGTAAATAGTGTTTTCTATTGACATTGGTAGTTGTTTTGTCATATAATAATCCTTGGTTGCAAAAATAATACATAAAGTTGCGGGTGTAGTTTAGTGGTAAAACTCCAGCCTTCCAAGCTGATGTCGAGGGTTCGATTCCCTCTACCCGCTCCATTTTTTTGTCCCAGTAGCTCAGCTGGATAGAGCAACGGCCTTCTAAGCCGTAGGTCGCAGGTTCGAATCCTGCCTGGGACGTAATCTAGCAAGAACGAGTAGGAATTAAAAATATAAATCACTATGAAACATTGTTTAGTCAATGATTCATAGTGATTTTATTTTATGAAGACTGGAACAGATGGACATACGTATTTAAAAGGGTTGGAAATTTCAATATTTCACTTAAAAGCAAATGTCAAAATTTCATTTCCTATAGGATTTAAAGCGCAAATTCTAATATACGTATTTAACTTTCATACAATTCTCTTTCATTTCTCCTCATCGGATACATTTAAAAGCAAAATTTAAATATTTTTTCATAGGGTAAAGTGCTGATTTCTTCGCCATTCACATGATAAAAAGTAGCTTTAATATCTGCCTTACTTTCCCATTCTAACAGAACATAGCTTGGTTCTTTGATTCTATTTGGAAAGCGAATACTACCTGGATTAATAAACAAGCAATGGTCGATCATTTCTGCATAAGCAATATGGCTGTGACCAAAACAAACAATATCGGCATCGAATTCAAGTGCACGATATTGTAAATTCATTAATGTTGATTTTACTTGGGTCAGATGCCCATGAGAAATGAAAATGCGCACTCCCCCTACTTCAATAACCTCTTCATGAGGAAACGTAGCTGTCCAATCACAATTCCCTCGCACAGTTGTAAATGCAGTCAATTGTGGGGCATCTGTAGGTAACTCAGAATCCCCACAATGAATATTAAGATCTGCATGATGTCGTATTTTTATTTGTTCTATTTCTTTGGTTAAGCCATGGCTATCGCTTAAAATAAGTACTTTATGCATGATATCAACGCCTCTTTATTGTTGTTTATTTAACCACTCTTGAAATGCTAATAAGGCATGGTATCGGTGGCTAATTGTATTCTTTTCTGCTTCATTCAATTCGGCCATCGTCACATTGTTTCCTTCAGGGACGAAAATTGGGTCATACCCAAATCCGTTTGCTCCCTTTACAGTAGTTGTGATCCAACCCTCGCACATACCTTCTTTGAAAATCGTCGGTTTTCCTGGAACAGCAAAAGCTAGGACACAAATAAACCTAGCTGTACGTTCCTCTCGTGGAACACCTGCCATTTTCTTTAATACTTTTTCATTATTTAACAGATCATTTGTAGGTTCTCCCGCATATCGTGCGGAATATACACCAGGTCGCCCAGCTAAATAATCAATCGCTAATCCCGAATCATCTGCTATGACTGGTTTTTGTAAAAAATCTGCTATTTGCTCGGCCTTTAGACGCGCATTTTCTGTAAAAGTACTTCCCGTTTCTTCCACGTCTGGCATATCACCTGGAAAATCTAATAACGTCTGAGTTGTAATGCCATATGGCTCCAATATTTGCTTAAATTCAGCTGCTTTTCCCTTGTTCTTCGTTGCGATGATTATTTCTTTCACTTCGTATCGCCTTCTTCCGCTTCCTCTCCAATTCGGTCGGCTAATGTACCGAT
>JAPFCO010000255.1 GCA_026169505.1 Pseudogracilibacillus sp. | reverse complement strand
CTCTCATCTAGCGGTATACAGTATACAGATAGTATAATTTATGTTACTGTATTTGTAAACACTTACACGCTTATTTAATATTGATGATAGTAGATAAAGTGTTATATATCAAATAATGGAGGGATAGATTTATGAAATCGTCAAGCCAATCAGTTATTCAGACAACAGAAAAGTATGGGGCAAAGAATTATTTGCCATTGCCTGTCGTGCTTTCAAAAGGAGAAGGTGTATGGGTAGAGGATCCTGAAGGTAATCGTTACATGGATTTATTAAGTGGTTATTCTTCATTAAACCAAGGGCATCGCCATCCTAAAATTATTCAAGCATTAGAAGAACAAGCTGGTCAAATTACATTAACATCAAGAGCTTTTCATAATGATCAACTTGGACCTTGGTATGAAAAGGTTAGTGAGTTAACAAATAAAGATATGGTATTACCTATGAATACAGGAGCAGAAGCTGTTGAAACTGCGATTAAAGCTATGCGTCGCTGGGCGTATAATGTCAAAGGCGTTGCTGAGGATCAAGCAGAAATCATTGCTTGTGTTGGGAACTTCCATGGTCGGACAATGGGTGCTGTATCACTTTCATCTGAACCATCCAATAAAGAAGGATTCGGACCAATGTTGCCAGGCATTAAAGTTGTACCATTCGGAGATATTGATGCATTAAAGAATGCAATTAATGAAAATACAGCTGGATTTTTAATTGAACCCATCCAGGGAGAAGCTGGTGTTAATATCCCACGTGTCGGTTTCCTGCGTGAAGCTTATGATCTCTGTAAAGAAGAAAATGTTCTCTTTGTAGCGGATGAAATCCAAACAGGCTTAGGTAGAACTTGAAAACTTTTTGCATGTGATTGGGAAGATGTCGAACCAGATATGCTTGTGTTAGGAAAAGCACTTGGAGGCGGAGTATTTCCAATCTCTTGTGTCGTTGCAAATGAAGATATTCTTGGTGTATTTAATCCAGGTTCACACGGTTCAACATTCGGCGGAAACCCACTAGCATGTGCAGTATCAGTAGCTGCTCTAGATGTGATCGTTGAAGAAAAACTGGCAGAGCGCTCCAATGAACTTGGCGAATATATGATGGATGAGTTACGTAAAATCGACAATCCAATCATTAAAGAAGTTCGTGGTAAAGGATTATTCATCGGAATGGAACTTACAGAAACAGCTCGTGAGTATTGCGAAGAATTAATGAAAGAAGGCTTGCTCTGCAAAGAAACACATGACTATGTCATCCGCTTTGCACCACCTTTAATCATTAGTAAAGAAGATTTAGATTGGGCCATTGATAAAATTAAACAAGTTATGGCTGTATAATAGTACGAAGTAAATCCCCTTTATTCATTTTTTATAAATGGACAAAGGGGATTTTTATGTACGTTTTTTGTGAAATGCACAAAAAAACGGCTTCAGTCCAGTAAAATTCTCGGATAAAGCAGTTATATAATGCTATTTCATTTTTGCTAATCCTCATCTAGCGTCTTTAAACAATTTAATTAAAAGCGTAATGATAAACAGCTTAAGCCACCATCGTGCTTTTGAAACTCAGACGTTGGAACTTCAATTACTTTAAAATTCGCCTCTTTAATCTGTGTATACGTTTTTGAAAATCCTTGAGGAAGAATTACATAATCATTCACTCGGATACAATTAGCTGCGTATTCTTCTTCATCTGGTACGATTATTTTTTTATAATCATTGAAAGCAGGGTGATCAATAAACTCTCCAGCTACCAAAACTGTATCATTGCCTAAATAAGAAATACCTGTTTTTAAGTGAAAGAATTTCTTCAATGGAATAATTGTCGCTTCATACCCGTTGTTCTCAACGATATCTTTAAACTGTTTAGCCCCTTCTTCGTTTGTACGATCAGAAATGCCGATGTAAAAATGCTTTTCAATTTGTAAAACATCTCCACCATCTACATAGCCAGGAGATTTAATATAATGGATATTTGTATAATGGTCTTTTAAAACGGGTTCCATCTCTTTTGTTTCATTATTTCGTGATTCTACCCCTGGATTACAAATGATAGCAAATTCTGAAGTTAATACAGCTGTATCTTCTACAAAAGTTGAATCTGGAAACGCTTCGTTTGCAGGCAATACATTTATTGCAACATCACACTTTTCGAGTGCCTGAATGTATGCATCGTGCTGTTTTAACAATGTGTTATAGTCTGGCTTGCCTAAATCAGTCGTTGTGAGACCATCTAGATAACTTTTGCCAGGCTTCTTTACAATAATATTTTTAAACATAATATACCTCCTAATTTTTAAAAATAAATAAAAGTTTTAATTTCCATTAGCCGGAAACCAATTCTATCTAACGGTAATAAAAGCTTATTATACATATTATTTTTTGTCAACTGAGATTGAGTTGAATACATGGGGTTATAACTAATGATCCGTTACAAGAGTAAACTGAAGATATGAAATGCACTCAAATGTAGGGGTAATACAATTCAACTATTGGTTTTAGTGCTATAGTTGTTTTTATACGTGGGAATTGATCCAACATCATAAAAAAGCATTGTAGCTTACATACTTTTAAAT
>JAPFCO010000314.1 GCA_026169505.1 Pseudogracilibacillus sp. | reverse complement strand
TCCACAAAAGTATTTGAAAAAGCGGATGACGTTGGTGGAACATGGTATTGGAACCGTTATCCAGGAGCTAGATGTGATTCAGACAGTGTTTATTATAACTATACTTTTTCCGAAGAGTTATTTAAGGGATGGACATGGTCTGCTCGTTATCCGGAACAGGCGGAAATTTTAACCTATCTTAATTATGTAGCGGACACACTGGATTTAAGGTATGGTATTCAATTCAATACAACGATTAGTCATGCAAATTATAATGAAGAGAATAATTTATGGAGAATCTATGCGCAAGATGGAGACAGTGTTACAGCTACCTATTTTATCACCGCAGTTGGTTGTCTCTCGGCATCGAACGTACCTAATTTCAAAGGTCTTGATTCTTTTAAAGGTAATTGGTATCACACAGGACAATGGCCACATGAAGGGGTAGATTTCACGGGGCAAAAAGTTGGCGTGATTGGAACTGGATCAAGTGGCGTACAGTCGATTCCTGTTATTGCGAAAGAAGCAGACCATCTCACTGTTTTTCAGCGAACTCCGCAATATTGTTTTCCAGCAAGAAATCATCCATATGATTCCGAATTTGTGAAAGAAACAAAAGAAAGCTTCAGCCAATTGAAAACAGAATTACGTGAATCTCATTCTGGTCAGATCATTAACAGTCGCAAACCTTCTGCCTTGGATGATACGCCCGAAGACCGCAACAAAGCATATGAAGATCGTTGGCAACAAGGTGGGTATTTATTTATCTACGATGACTTACTTATCAATGAAGCATCGAATGAAACAGCAGCAGAATTTATCCGTTCAAAAATTGCGGAAACAGTAAAGGATTCTGAAACTGCACAAAAGCTGATGCCATCTTACCATTGGGGAACAAAGCGACAAATTTTAGATACGGATTATTATGAGACATATAATCGTGATAATGTGTCCTTAATTGATGTAAAAAGTAATCCAATTGAAGAGATTACACCAAATGGCATTAAAACAAAAGCTGGAGAAGAAGAATTTGATGCAATCGTTTTTGCAACAGGATTTGATGGAATGACAGGACCTTTATTTAGAATGGACATCCACGGAAAAGATGGGATTACGCTAAAGGATAAATGGGAAGAAGGGTCACAGACACGAACTTATCTTGGACTCTCAACAAATGGTTTTCCAAATATGTTTATGATTACAGGTCCAGAAAGTCCCTCTGTTTTAAGTAACATGCCTATCTCAATTGAGCAGCATGTAGAGTGGATTACGGATTGTATCAATTATATGAATAAAAATAACATTGACTTAATTGAAGCAAATGAAGAAGCAGAAAAAGAGTGGAGTAAACATTGTAGAGATATAGCGGAGGAGACACTCTACACAAAAACCGATTCATGGTATATGGGAGCGAACATTGAAGGAAAAGCACGTGGATTTTTGATTTATCTTGGAGGTGTTGGTACTTATCGCAAAATATGTAAGGAAGTGGCTGAAAATGGTTATGAAGGATTTGATTTAATTAGTTCGACAAAGACGCATTCTTATACAAAGTAAAAGTGTTTCTTACAAGGCTAGTTCAATGGACTAGTCTTTTTAAATCTTTTACTAATAGTGTAAGTGTAAAGTTCTAATCCAGTGGATTTCAAAACCACTGAGAAACTTCATTATATAAAAACAAGGGAAAATATAGTGCTACAGGATGTGAATTTTTACAATTAGTTGTATTTGCAAAAAACGAATGCTTTCAGCAACTTCGCAGGTTCTATCGTACGATATTTTAATCTCTTTTGGGATTATCTCTTTTCTTCGCCTTATAAATAATATATTCAATAAATTTTTTAATGTCTTCTCTATCTTCTGGTTTAATATGTTGTAAATCTTTCATAATGTTTAGTGGTAAGTCTTTGATGCCTAATAAATAAATGATTTGTTTCATACTTTCTGGTGAAGAATAAACCGCTTTATCTTCATTTAACTCACGTCCAAGTAGATAATCTGTTGTAGTGTTTAAAATAGATGCAAGGATGTCCAATTCATAATCTTTAATCGGTCTTTCCTCTAACTCGATTCGATTCATTACACTAGCATTTATTCCCACCCGCTTTGCGAGCTCTCTTTGGCTCCAATGTTTTTGTTCACGTAAGCTAATAATTCGATTTCCGATTCCAGATATATTCACTACAACCCCTACCTTCTATCAATTCATTCTTATCGTATCATGTTTCCATTATAGAAATATAATAATTTCTGATACAGCAATAAATAAATTGGATATTTCTAATGAAGCAATGTATAATGGAGGAAATAATGACTGAAAAATGTAAGTAATAAAGGGGTTGTTATTGTGGAACATGATACAAAGCTCGACTTGTCTTTTATAAAGAAAAGAAGAATTAGTTTAGGGTTGACACATCAACAGTTAGCGGAACAACTTTCTTTTAAAAATGCATCCACTTATTTTAAATATGAAAATGGTGCCTATGCATTGAAGGCAGATCATTTACCAAAGCTTTCTACGATACTAAAATGCGACATAGATGATTTATTTACAAGAAAGAATCAATAGGAAGTGATAACAATGGAGGTCTTTTACTTTACGTTTCATAATAAACATATGTATGCAAACTACGTGCAACAGGTGATTGCAAAAGATTGGTCACAGGCAAAGGAGAAAATGAATTGGGAATATCAAAATAAATGGAAGAAGATTTTTACGGAAAATGAGTATAAGCGTCAACTGTCGAATGGGTGTTATCAAGATTTAAAGCCACTTCCACCTTTATATGCTTATGAATGAGTGAATATATGCATATTTCATCTATGTAGAGCCTCTAGAGGTTCTTTTTTTATGTTCTTTTTAAAAATAGGAATAAATGATTTAAGATCGATTTTGAGCACATTTAAACATAAATAAACTCAAGTTAAGTCGTATATATTGAATTAGAGATATATTGTATGGTAATATATTAAATGTTGGTAATAAGTCAGATGCAAAGGAGGCATAATATATGGGATTTTTAAATAAATTATTTGGTAAATCAGAGGAGATGGAAAATATGTCAAACGTTAAATTAGCAGTAGTATTTTACAGTATGGGTGGAACAAACTATGAATTAGCAAAATGGGCAGAAGAAGGTGCAAAAGAAGTGGGTGCAGAAGTTCGAGTTGTAAAGGTGCAAGAATTAGCTCCTGAATCTGCTATTGAAGGTAATGAAGCATGGCAAGCGACAGTTGATGCAACAAGTGACGTACCTGTAGCTACTTCAGATGACATTGAGTGGGCAGATGCAATTATCTTTAGTACCCCAACGCGTTTCGGTGTAATGGCTTCACAAATGAAACAGTTCCTTGACTTGCAAGGTGGCCTTTGGGCAAACGGTAAGACGATTAATAAAGTAGTTAGTGGTATGGCTTCTGCACAAAATCCACATGGTGGACAGGAAGCAACGTTGTTATCATTATATACTTCCATGATGCATTGGGGTGCAATTATTGCTACTCCAGGTTACACTGATCCGGTCGTATTTGGTGCGGGCGGAAACCCTTATGGAACAAGTGTAACAGTAGATCAAGACGGTAAGATGGTAGAAGACGTGAAAGATGCGGTTAAATACCAAGCTAAGCGTACTGTAACAGTTGCAGAATGGGTTAAAAAAGGAAATCAATAAGTAGATTTTATGCATGAATTTATTACTTAAATGAATCAATTTCATCATTACAAAAAACAGCCACGATGCTATGATATGCAGTTAAGAACGATTCAACGAAACTACATATTGTATAGTTGTGGCGATAAATATATATGATGTAATTGATTAAAATAGAATAAGAATTCCGAACAAATGCAATTACTGGTTTGGTAATGGATCACCCCTTGTAGTAAGGTACGTTGAATAGTCAATATACCTTACTACAAGGGGTGATCCTCTAGGTACGTAATATTGAAAAGTTTAGATCAAAGTCAATCTACATATCCCCTTATTCTTCCAGCGATATGACATTTGTCAATAAAAATTGATGACATATGGGTCTAATCACAATTCTTTTACTCCTTTATAATGAAGTTAGAAATCATTTAGGAGGAGTTTTATGTCTAAAGATCAAACAGTCACTTTACATAAAAGTGTAAAACAATATGCAAATGCTAATAATAGAAAAAGTACTATACAAATTTTAAATACACTTCCACCATTATTTCTGGTTTGGACGTTAGCATACTTTAGTTTATCCGTTTCCGTCTGGCTTTCCGTTGGTCTTGCCATCGTTGCATCAGGACTACTGATAAGAACATTCATTATTTTCCATGATTGTACACACGGATCCTTTTATAATAATAAAAAGAAAAATAATATACTTGGCACAATAACTGGTGTTTTAACGGGCTTTCCGTATGAAAAGTGGAAAAGAGAACATGCGATACACCATGCTTCAAGCTCTAATTTAGATAAACGTGGAGTTGGTGATATTTGGGTGATGACAGTGGAGGAATTTAATGAATCTTCCAAATGGCAACGTTTTGCTTATAGAGTATATCGTAATCCAATCGTTCTGTTTGGATTCGGACCACTCTATTTAGTACTCATCTCTGGACGTTTTAACCGAAAAGATGCGAAGAAAAAAGAGCGTAATAACACTTATCTTACAAACGTGATTCTTATTGCTCTTGCAGGCTCCATCATCATCTTTTTAGGATGGCAAGCATTTTTCATTGTATATTGTATTTCATTATACACAGCGGGTGCATTAGGAATCTGGTTATTTTATATACAACATACATTTGAAGACTCTTATTTCGAGGAAGAATCTGAATGGAATTATGTAAAAGCAGCAGTAGATGGTAGTTCTTATTACCAATTACCTCGTGTTTTACAGTGGTTAACTGGTAATATTGGGTTCCACCATGTGCACCATTTAGCGCCTAGAGTCCCAAATTATAATTTAGAAGAGGCACATGAAACGACACCACCTCTTAAACATGCGACAACCATTACAATAAAAACGAGTTTGGATTCTCTTCGTTATCGTTTATACGATCCCGACCAGAAAGCGTTTATTACATTTGGTGATTTAAAAAGACAAAATAGAATGGCTGCAAGAGAGTCAAAGCGAGCAGCTGTGATGAAACATACTGCACGTCGTACGAGTGTCGAAGGTAAATAAATCTAGACAGTTTCAGCCATCTCCTAAGGGGATGGCTGTTTTAATGTGAGGGAAATTGGTATAATGGAAGTTAATGAAGGAAGGAGACTTAAAAATGCAGAGGCATAGTTGGTATAGTATTTTTCCGGAAAATCCATGGCTGAGCATTTATACTTGGATTGCTTTTTGTTTTTTGCCGTTTTTCTTTATATTTAGATCTTCTTCCTTAATCGAAATCATCATTGGTATATCTTTATTAATATTGTTTTTTCTTTCGTATCGTTTTTCCTTCAAATCAAATAGTGGTTTAGTTTATATGTGGCTCAGTTTTGAAATGATGATCAATATTGCCATGACACTATTATTCGGTTTTGTTTATTTTGCATTGTTTACCGCCTTTTTTATTGGGAATATAAGGAATACGGCTGGTTTCTTTATCATGTACGGTTTACATATTCTTACAACGGTAGGTGCGGTGGTAGTAGGTTTCTATTTGCAAATTGATATTTTAATCTCGCAAATACCTTTTATCACACTTAGTGTCATAGGTACTGTTTTATTGCCTTTTCATTTATATAACTTAAATAAACGCGAAAACCTGGAAGGTCAGTTAGAAGTCGCCAGAGAGCGTATTTCAGAGCTGATTGTATTTGAGGAAAGGCAACGAATAGCTCGGGATCTGCATGATACGCTTGGTCAAAAGTTGTCATTGATCGGTTTGAAAAGTGACCTCACTGGAAAGTTAATGACAAAACATCCTGAACAGGCTAAAAAGGAATTAACGGACATTCGAACTACAGCAAGTATTGCTCTAAAAGAAGTACGTGATCTTGTCTCAGATATGCGTTCGAAAAAGTTGGAAGATGAAATCATTCGGGTAAAACAAATTTTAAAAGCAGCTGAAATGGAACTTACAATCTATGGGGAACCGAATTTCGACTCCATTCCTCCACTTATTGAAAATGTTTTATGTATGTGTATGAAAGAAGCTGTTACAAATGTGGTAAAACATAGTTATGGGAATACATGCGAAATCACCTTTAAACAAAACACGAATGTGTTTGAAATTAAAGTAAAAGATGATGGAATTGGTATTCCACAGCCTGGTGCAGGGTTGCCTGGAAGTGGCATAGACGGTATGAAAGAAAGACTAGGATTTGTAAATGGTCATGTAGAGGTTGAAGTTAGTGCAGGGACAACTCTAACCATTACTGTACCAGTTATCATTAAACAAGTAACCAGAGGTGAATAAATAAATGATAAAAATTGTCATTGCTGAGGATCAAGGAATGTTACTCGGTGCGCTTGATTCTTTATTAAGTATGGAAGATGATTTTAAAGTAGTTGGGATGGCTGAAAATGGAGAAGAAGCTGTTTCCTTAGTAAAAGAACATGCACCAGATATTTGTATTATGGATATTGAAATGCCTATAAAGAATGGCTTGGATGCTGCGGAGGAATTGAAAGGAAATCCTTGTAAAGTAATTATCTTAACTACCTTTGCTCGTGCTGGCTACTTTGAACGGGCTCGAAAAGCAGGTGTCCGCGGTTATTTATTAAAAGATAGTCCAATAGAAGAACTGGCAAGTGCAATCCGTTCCATTATGGATAATCGTCGTATTTACGCACCTGAGCTTGTGGACATTATGTACAGTGAGGATGATTTATTCGAAAATCCTTTAACAAAAAGGGAAAGCGAAGTATTGACACTTGTAGCAGAAGGAAAGTCAACCAAAGAAGTTGCAGCGGCACTCTTTTTATCACCTGGAACCGTTCGTAATTATATGTCTTTAATTTTAGAAAAACTCCAAGTAAGCAATCGAATTGAAGCTATTTCACTTTTCAAAGAAAAAGGTTGGTTTAAATAAATATACTGTATCCACAGGTTATCGTGAGCAGGATCTTTAGTAGACATTTTTTGTGCTTGCTTAAAAAGCATTCAGAATAAAATGAGTTGCATCTAAAGATTATGAACTGCTCCCGCGCTTGTTTACACGTTAATTAGTAATTCCGTGGCGAATGATCTCAACGTTAAAGTCTGCCTCAATTGGGATTTCAGGATATTCCTTCGCCCAGTCGACTTTTTCCCATGTAGCGTGATGATAGGCTTTCAGTTTTTCTCCTAATCCTAAGGAATCATTGTTTGCTTCTTGCATTTTGGCTAATGTTTCTTCTGCCAGCTTCTTTAATTCACTTTCTATATCATTAGATAGTTTCTTCACTCGATCTTCATCACTCAAATGATCTGATGCATATTCATCAATTTCAACTTGTAGCGTTATTTGTAAATCTGCGCGAATTTCATCTTTATTAACATTTAGATTTATTTTTCTGTTGTTTTTTCGAATTGCTATATTGACAAAGTTTTTATTATAATCATCTTGATCATCTCGGACTTTTAAATTTAATGCAGTATATTTTGATATTTGGTCAGATAAAATGAGGAACATACTCGTTTCTTTTATATTTAAAGTACCTGTCATTTGATCATCATGGAATAGGGCCACCCCTTCAACAATTGCTTCGGTTTCTTCTTGGTTAACACTGACATAAGGGAATACGACGTCTTTTCCTTCTACTAATATAATAGGGCAAGCTATTTGCACATTTTCATTTTTAGTAATGCCTGCTTGTTCCGCACTTTCAAGCAGATTCGCATAAATGTCACTAGTAAGCATTGGATGTTCCGGTTGAATGGACAATGCATCTTTTGCTTTTCCAGCAAAAATAGCCACTTTGGCATTTAATGGTCCTCTTAAATCGCGATACACTGAATCCAAAGTGGAAAAAATACCTTCAGTAGCTAATTCTTCCCCGAAAAAGATGACTCTTGCTTTGGAACGATCAAATTTTTCAGGGATTTTCTGGTCCATATGTTTGTCGGTGTCTTTTACTGTATCACCTGTTACAGTGATAACCTCACTGTTCTTATCAAGTTCATTTTGTTGTCCACCTCCACCACCACTCGCTTTGTTGGGGAAGGTAATCGTTTTGACGATACCATTATTATCTGCTTTGTCATATCCTATTGTTAAGATTAAACTGTGATCCCTAAGTAAGCGCTGATCCCAACAAGCTGTGAGCAAGATCATGATGATAAGGATTGCTATCCAACTAATATGTAATCGTCGTATCATTCGCTTTTCACTCCTTCTTTTTTATTGAAGATAATGGAAGTAAGTAGAAAAAAAAGTGGTAATCCACAAAAGATCGGAACGAGCAAATGATTGTGTAACTTTGACATGAAACTAATGTCATAGACGCCTTTAAAATTGATTGCAACCAAAAAGCAAATAAAGGCAACGAGGATAGAGTAACCTTTTAAGTTTTTTGAATGCATCACCGTTAACATCCCTAATGATGAGGCATAAACTATCCCGATGAATGTCGTTGCAACAAGGACAATCCACATCGATGTAAATAGCAAATCTGGTCTTTCAATGATTCTGAAAGAAAATGCCTTGATTAAATATAGAACTGGTTCGGGAACACGCTTTAATTCTTCAGGACTGAAAAAGAGTATACTCACGGTGACTAGCATGGAATAAAAAAGCGTCACAAATAAATTGGCAATCGATGCTGCTTTTATGATACTTTTATTTGTTGCTTGTACAAAAGGATAGATAATAAGTAATAACTCAAATCCCTGGAAAGCAAATATACTAGGCGGCAATCCCTGAATAACTGACATGATACCGTTTGTTCCGATTGGCAGAATGAATGTGAGATTTGCATATTTTAAAGCGTAAGCAGATGCGCCGATAAAGCCGATAAAAACAACGGAAGAAATGACAGTGAAACGAGCGATAATTTGTAGATTCTCTTTTACAAGAAAGACTGCCGTGAAACACATTAGCGCAAGTAATATCCATTTAGGTGTAATAGGCATCATCCAAGCTTTGAGAAAATATACATATTTTGCTAAAACGAGGCTACCAACACTAATATAATAGATACTGTATAAGATGATGAATATTTTCCCGAAAATTCTCCCAAAGAGAATCTGAACAACATCATATAAGTTACTAGATGGAAACCGTTTTATTAATGCTCCGTATAAAAGAATGATAAGTTGAATAATAACTCCTGTTAATAAGATAGAAATCCAAGCATCACTTTTTGCCTTCATGTAAACATCATAAGGTAATGTAATCACACCTACCCCTATTTGAAAGTGAATTAATAAAAATATTAACTGAAATGTGGTGATATTACTTTTCCCAATCATGTTTATCCCATTCCCTAAAGTCTCTATGTTTGGATTGTTTTTTTGTGTGTAAATCTTCTGGGCGATAGTCCATCATCCAACTTGGAACTCGGATAAACGCATCTTTAAATTCTCTGAAATTAAACGGTGTTAAAGGAGAGAGATAAGGTGTTCCAAAAGATTGTAATGTGCACATATGAATGACAATGAGCATAAAAGTAAATACAATTCCGACAAATCCAAGGGTAGCAGCGCCTAACATGACTGGTAGTGATAAAAGGCGAACTGTATTTCCCATTTCATAAGAAGGGATACAGAATGACATGATCGCTGTGAGCGCAATAACAATCACCATTATATTAGATACCAATCCTGCATTGACTACTGACTCGCCGATGATGAGACCACCGACAATCCCTATTGTCTGACCAATTGGTGTTGGAAGTCTAATTCCTGCTTCCCGGATAAGTTCAATTGTTACTGCCATGATTAATGCTTCAACGAATGGGGAAAATGGGATGTTCTGAATGGAACCTTTGACAATTTCCACCATATCATAGGGGATAATTTCAAAATGAAATGCAACAACCGCAATATAAATCGCCGGAAGCGTGAGCGATCCCCAAAAACAGAATAACCGTAACAAACGGAAGAAGGATCCTGCAAAGAATCTGATATTGTAATCGTCAGGTGACTGAAAGAAGGAAAAAAAGGTCACAGGTACAATGGATGCATCACTCGAACCTTCACTCATAATAACGATCCTTCCTTCGATTAAATTAGCTTCGACCCTGTCAGGTCTTTCTGTAAAAAGAACTTGTTGAAAGGGAGAGAATGGGGTATCTTCAATAATTTCT